>CAILMA010000454.1 GCA_903835145.1 uncultured Bacteroidota bacterium | reverse complement strand
TGTCTTAATATTGCGATGATAACCCTCTTCATCATGGTGAGCAAATCCCCCAATCCCGGTGGCAGAGATGACGCGGTGGCAAGGTACAACTAGTGGATAAGGATTTGCACCACAGGCACCGCCAATTGCTCGGGGAGCACTTTTTAATTTCGTGGCTAACTCACCATAAGTCCATGCTTGCCCGCGTGGGATTTTTTCAATGGCTTGCCATACTTTATTCTGATAAAGGCTACCTTTCGGTATCATCGGCAAATCAAATTGCATATTAGGGTTTGTAAAATAGTGATTGATTTGATCTGTTGCTTCTTGCGCTAGTGCATTTTGTGGCTTTAGTAATGGCACATGTTTGGCTACATAGAAAATCTCGCTAATCATCAAGCTTTTTTCATGCACTGCTGTTTTAATCCCTAGTTTGCCAAATGGCGCAGTTATCACCGCCGCCCATTCCTCACTTTGATCTTCTGTTTTTTTTAAGAGACTTAACTTATTCATTCTTAGCGGTTGGACGATCAGCCAATCCAGCAATGTAGTCTGAAAGAATCACGATATCGGCATCTGTGAGGGCAGATGCCGCCGAAGACATATTGCCGTCCATGTCAGATCTTGTTTGTGCTTTGAAGCCACGAAGTTGAGTAATGAGATATTGATGTTGCTGTCCAGCGATTCGTGGAATATGTTGTAATCCAAGCATCTGAGGTCCATGACATTGCGTGCAATTATATTTATTTGCTAATTCAGGTCCTAAGCTTGCGTTTTGAGCACTGGTTATGTGCGTGCTAGTTCTTTTTTCAGCCGAAAAATATGCGGCTAAGTTGTTCATGTCTGCGTTAGTTAACTCTGCTGCAATAGGCGACATAATGGGATTTTTACGATTCCCCTCCCGGTAACGATAAAGCGCTGTTGAAATAGCCTGAGCAGGCTGCCCAGATAGGGAAGGAAACTCTGAAATAATGGAGTTTCCATTTGGCCCATGACAAGCAATACAAGTCTGAGCTTTTGCTTTTCCAGCTTCAATATTAGCGGCGTAATTATTTGTAGAAAAACATAAAAACACAACCCCCACTATTGTGGAGGTTGTGATATTTTGATACAAAAAAGTAAACATGCTATTGCCACTAACTTTAAGGTTTTTTATACGATACTCGGTAAATAATTCCATTGTAATCATCTGAAACTAACATTGCTCCGTCCGGCATGACAAGTAGATCGACTGGCCTACCCCACATTGGAGGATCACCTTTTTCGTCAAACAAGAAGCCAGTTAAAAACGGCTCATACTTAGTAACTTTTCCCTTCGCATCCAAGGTAACGCGCATCACATCATAACCCTGCTTGGTACTTCTATTCCATGAGCCATGACGCGCTATAAATAGACTATTTTTATACTCTGCCGGGAATTGTGTTCCTGTATAAAAATGCAAACCTAGTGGCGCTACGTGCGCACCTAATTTAAGTGCAGGTGGTGTGAATTGGTCACAGCTTGCATACTTTCCATACTGTGGATCTGGAATGTCGCCTTGATGACAGAAAGGATAACCAAAGTTTTCGCCTTCTTTGGTGACTACATTTAACTCATCTTCTGGCTTATCATCACCCATCCAATCTCTTCCGTGTTCTGTAAACCACATTTTTTTACTGACCGGGTGAAAATCCATTCCTACTGAATTTCGTACGCCAGTTGCATATCTTTCTAAGCGACCGTTTTTGGGGTCGACTCTCATGATTGCACCTTGCACATAATTTGGAATCGTTATATTTTGTGGTGAACCAATATTAAAGTAGAGTTTCTTGTCAGGGCCTACAGTCAAATATTTCCAGAAGTGGCCTGGTCCATTGGTTGGATCTAAGCCATCAACAACCAAAACACCTTCCGGTGGATTGTCTAAACGATCTTCAATGTTTTCATATTTCTTGATTTGTGTTCGCTCTGCCACATATAAAGTACCATCTAAAAATGCGATACCATTCGGAGCGGTTAAACCCTTCAGAATTTTTTTAACTTCTCGTTTGCCATCTTTCTCTACAACCGCATAGACGTCATTCGCCGCTAAGTTACTTACAAAAATGGTGCCCTTTGAGCCCCTAGCTAATGACCGTGCATTAGGTACCTCAGCCCATACGTTGATGCTAAATCCAGCTGGCAATTTAAGCTTAGATATTTGTAGTTCACTAATATCTGCCCCCGTTAATTTTGGATTAAATGGGTGTAGGGTTGATTTTGCGTCAGCTTCGCTTCTTCCTTGAAGCCATCTTGGAGGTGGCTCTTCAGTTTTTTGTTGCGCAAAGGCTGGTATAGCTAAGGTTAATATTAAAGAAGCTATGATCTTTTTTTTCATCGTTTATGTCCCCCAAAGTACGTGTTTTTTATTTAAAATCTGCAATATGACTTCGAACCACCAAAATACAGCATTTAACACTAATGTATGAGTAGTGAAAACCCTTGAATGCTGATTTCTCAGAATGAATAACTCGCATTTATGCCTACAAACCAATTTCGTCCAGGTGAGGGCTCAAAATATTGGTTGCTCGCTTGATTAATAATGACAGACCAAACGTAATAGGTATCAAATAGATTGTTTAAGCGTGCTGTTTCAGTGATT
>CAILMA010000453.1 GCA_903835145.1 uncultured Bacteroidota bacterium | reverse complement strand
TTCCGGGTATTTGTTTTGCCAAAGGCTCAATCGAGGGTACCGGCGCACGCAATACTTCTGGGCTGAGCAGGACATCTCTAGCTTGGCTAGAATCAACATTGCTTTTGCCCATGGATACAGGCTTCATTTTGGGAGCGTCATTGCCTATGCTTTCAACATTGATATTTGCCAGTTCAAGACTTGGAGATATCGATTTTGCGAGTTCAGCACGGAGTGGCTCATTAACGGCTATCGCAACACCCATGAACACACCAATGATTGCCGCGGAGTTACCAACTCTTGCCAATGTAGTTTTAAGGCTAGCGTGGTTGTGAGCGCGATACACTTTATAATCCGACTTCTGAGCATAAGTGCTTAGCTTTTTACGAGCACCACCCAAGAGGTCCAAAGACTTCTTTTGCGTCTGTTCATAAAAGTTAATCAACTTTGTTTTCATTAATTCTTACCTGCTGCTTTGTTATTGAGTCCCAATATTAGGTCAGTCTTTATATCCCGTCAAGAATATAGAAGCTACTTGTAAGATCTAAAAGTAATTAAAATGTCAGTATTATTACTAGGTAAAGAGTTACTAACCATTATTATTATTGAATTCAATACCGAAAAATGTTAGTGGTCACTAATTTTATTATGTGAAAAACTCCATATTTTGGGTCTTATTTGCGTAAGTTTTTACACTGTGAAACATAAAAATGCTGATTTGCTTGTATGTTTCACAATATCTGTTTTATTTGCCCGCCACCGCTCTAGCAGTTGATGTCCGCTCATGTTAAATTAGTGTTTCTAATTATTAATCAAAAGCCTATTCTATAGGCTCCTTTTGGAGATCGTTTTATGAATGCACCTGAGCGCATGGCCTCACCATCTATTCCTTCACAACTGAAAAATCCTGCTTTGTTCCAAGAGCAAAGCTTTATTAACGGTGCCTGGAAATCATCTAAAAGTGGTGAGACTTTTTCAGTCAACAATCCCGCAACCGGTGACATTATTGCCAAAGTAGCTAATATGCAATCACAAGATGCCTTAGCTGCCATCGACGCGGCTCAGGTAGCTTTTGCTTCTTGGAAGAACAAGTTAGCAAAAGAACGTTCTGCCATTATGCGCAAATGGTTCAATCTCATTGAAGCCAATGCGGATGATTTAGCTAAACTCATGACCCTTGAGCAAGGCAAACCTTTAGCCGAAGCAAAAGGTGAGATTATGTACGGAAATTCATTTATCGAATGGTTTGCAGAAGAAGCTAAACGCGTTGCTGGTGCTGTTCCTTCTACTACCTGGTCAGATAAACGCCTTGTGGTCCTCAAACAACCCATTGGTGTTTGCGTCGCTATTACGCCTTGGAATTTTCCAACTGCAATGATTACCCGTAAGGTAGCACCTGCAATTGCTGCTGGTTGCACTATCGTGATTAAACCTGCTGAACAAACACCTCTTTCAGCACTAGCTTTGGCTGTTCTGGCCAAAGAAGCTGGCATGCCTGATGGTGTTCTTAATATTATTACTGCCGATGCAGACCGTTCGATTGAAATTGGTAAAACATTGTGCGCCTCTAAGTCTGTTGCACATTTATCCTTTACTGGTTCAACGCCTGTAGGTCGTATCTTGATGGCGCAGTGTGCACCCACGGTTAAAAAAGTGGCCCTTGAACTTGGTGGTCATGCTCCATTTATCGTTTTTGAAGATGCTGATGTGGACGCTGCCGTTACTGGTGCGATCGCTTCAAAATACCGTAATGCGGGTCAAACGTGTGTTTGTACTAATCGCTTTTATGTCCACGAGAGTTTGCATGATGAATTTGTGGAGAAGCTTGCAAAAGCAGCATCTGCACTACCTGTAGGTAATGGTTTAGATGCTGGCGTTAACCAAGGACCGTTGATTGATGAACAGGCGATTGAAAAAGTAGAGCGTCATATTTCTGATGCGGTAGCAAAAGGTGCTTCTATCAAGACAGGTGGTAAGAAACATACTTTGGGCGGACTTTTCTTTGAGCCTACAGTTCTTGCTAATGTTACCAATGACATGCAGATTATGACTGAGGAGACCTTTGGTCCAGTCTCAGCCGTGGTTCCGTTTAAAGATGAAGCTGATGTGATCGCTGCAGCTAATAATACTGAATTTGGCTTGGCTTCTTATTTCTATAGCCGTGATATTGGTCGTATCTGGAGAGTTGCTGAACAACTCGAATACGGCATGGTTGGTATTAATACTGGCCTATTCTCAAACGAAGTTGCACCTTTTGGTGGCGTAAAACAATCCGGCTTAGGTCGCGAGGGCAGCATTTGGGGAATGGACGAATATATGGAAATGAAATACCTCTGTATCGGTCTTTAATCCTCACACTTAAAAATGTTAGCTGTAGGTAACATTTTAAGAAAAAACTGAGTAAAAGTTAGTTGTAGGTAACTTTTTACTCAGGTTTC
>CAILMA010000452.1 GCA_903835145.1 uncultured Bacteroidota bacterium | reverse complement strand
GTTTTTGCGTTTAATGTTATTTTTTTATTTGAAGTTGTAGCGTTCCCAAAAATTTAGTCCTAAATTGTTTTACTCAGTTGAAAATACTGCCACAAACAATCAGTAACTTATTTCTCATATTACAATGCTATAAAAAACAACCTCTTTCTCTGCACAATAAATTTAATATATTAGTCAACGTGCCACTAAATTTACAAAACGATGGCATTGCTGGCAAATGTTTAAAAATCATTTTAACGGCGGATGATTCAGCAATAGCCAGTAAACTCCAAGCTGCGCTATAGCTTTCGAAAAATTCTCAAACCCAACAGGCTTTACAATGTAACTATTGGCACCAAGTTTATAACTCTGGGCCACATCAGGGTCCTGGGCCGATGAAGTCAAAATCACAATGGGTATATTACTCGTTTCATCATCTGATTTCAGTTGCTTCAACACTTCCAGGCCACTCACTTTCGGCATCTTCAAATCAAGCAGTATCAACCGCGGTTTGGTGTGCGAACTGCCAGCAAACTGCCCCCGCCCGTATATGAAATCGAGCCCTTCCTCACCGTCGCGCAGAAGTATTATGTTGTTCGCAATATTATTCTTCTGTAGCGCCCGTATGGTAAGCTCCGCATCATCCGGGTTATCTTCCATCAGCACTATATCCACTTCTGAATTGCTGTTTTCCATGCTTCAATTATTTTAATGGTATCGAAAAAGAAAATGTCGCTCCTTCCTGCATCTTGCCTTCAGCCCATACGCGGCCACCGTGTTTCTTTATTATGCGCTGCACTATAGCCAGCCCCACCCCTGTGCCTTCAAATTCATCTTGCCTGTGCAGCCGCTGAAACACCCCAAACAACTTATCTTTGTATTGCATATCAAATCCTGCGCCATTATCCTTCACAGCGTATACAAGCTCATCTCCGTTGCGGCAAGATGTTATCGTTACAACGGCTCTTTCATTCTTCGATGAGTATTTCACCCCATTACCTATCAGGTTGGTTAGTACTTGCTTCATCATGCCATAGTCCGTCATAGCCGGGTGCAGATTATTGAATATAAACGTAGTATTATTTCCACCATCCTTGCTTAGTTCATTGATCACTGTCGTTACCAGATCGTTCATATCCGTTGCCTTCAGTTGCAGTTCCCGTTTCCCAAGCTTCGAGAAAGAAAGCAGGTCATCTATTAACCGCCCCATTTTCTCGGCATTGCGGCTTATACGGCTCAGCATCCTGCGGCCTTCTTCATCCAGCTTATCTCCATAGTCAGCCTCCATTATCTCAGCATATCCGGTTACTGCGCGCAGTGGTGCCCTCAAATCGTGCGATACGGAGTACGAAAATGCTTCCAGTTCTTTATTCAATTCCAATAATGCATCTCGCTGTTTCTTATTCAGTGTTATATCGTCTGCTATCCCCAGCAGGTAGGCCGGTTTCCCGTCTCTGTACACCGGTATCTTCTTTGTGCGCAGCCACCGCTCTCCGTTCCTTGTCTGTATCGGCTCCTCTATATCCAGCAGCTTGCCCATTTCGAAAACTGCACGGTCGTTGCGCACAAAATTTGCAGCCTGCTCGGCCGGAAAAAAATCGAAGTCGTTTTTACCCAGCAACTCCTCGCTCCGGTAACCGAGTAACTCTTCTCCCGCCTTATTGAGTCTTACAAATTTCAGGTCTTCCACACTTTTTACAAAAACCATGCTCGGCAGGTTCTCCAGTATATTGTCCAGGAAATGATTGGTATTCTTTAGCATTCCCTCCATGTGCTTTCGATGTGTTATATCCATCATAGCCACCAGTATGCAACGCCGGTTATTCACTTCTATTATTTCAGCCGAGGCAAGCACATTCTTTATGTCGCCACTCTCAAACTTTATTTCAAGCTCCAGTTCCAGCTCACCGCCTTCCTTTGTGCTGAGCTGGTTCACAATATCTGCTATTACCGCCCGGTCTATAATGTTCAATTCCATCACCGTCTTGCCCACTACTTCATCCCTCTTGAGCAAGAACATTTTCTCAAAGGCATTGTTCACCCGCAGCAGGCGGCCATCGTCAATAGCAAGTTTCAGTATGGCAACCGGACACAAATCAAAAATTACTGAAAAATTGGTCTCACTGGTCCGCAAATCCTGTAGGTGTTGCTTTTCTTGCTGCTCCAGCGCTTCGTTTTTGCGCTCATGTGCAAACAGCAATTTTTTGCTTACCTCGCTTGCAGTTACATCCTCCACCTTATGAATAATGTACTTCACCGTTCCATCTGCAGCAAGCACCGGCGCGTTCAATGGCTCCCAAAATCGCTCCTCGAATGTGCCATCCGGCCGCTGTATATCATACTTTTGCACCTCCATGCGGTTTGGCCGGCGCTCTGCAAGTACCGTCTGTAGCGACCGCCGCAGGTTATAAACACCCATCGCATCGGGGTCTTTAGGGTTATCAGGAAACACATCAAAAAGATTCCGTCCCCTTATATCCTCTATCCGCGTAATTGTTGCCTGCAAATAAGCTACACTCGATGCCACTATCGTAAAATCAGGCGATAGCAGCAAGTAGAGGTCCGGAGACGACTCAAAAATCGTTTTAAAATCAAGTAAAAGTTCCTCCGTTGGCTCATTCATAATACCGGTTCATTTAATACCAGCAGTGTACACCGCTGCCTTCAATCGAAAGCAAAAAAACCGTACCGCTAAACGCAAGTTAAAATATAAAACTCAATAAACCCAATCATAAATTATAAAGCATCTGCTATGAAACCAAGACGCTATAAACCAAAAAACAACGCATAGCAATTTTCTAAAAACGTCATTCCCCAACCTCATAAATCCACAAAACAACACATTACCCCGTACAGCCGGAATGCTTCCGGCTACACACCAGCCAGGAACAAACTACACTGGTCGCAGCGGCTTGCTGCATCCCTTTAATAGCAAGCGTCCGCTTGCGACACATATACTAAGCTCGCTAATTTCACTTTATCTAACCACACACACATCGGGACTTTCGACTAAGTACTAACTACTAAGTACTAACTACTTTCTACTTAAAATACACACACCGGGACTTTCTACTAAATACTAACTGCTAAGTACTAACTACTTTCTACTTAAAATACACACATCGGGACTTTCTACTAAGTACTATCTACTTTCTACTTAAAATACACACATCGGGACTTTCGACTAAGTACTAAGTACTAAGTACTAACTACTTTCTACTTAAAATACCCACATCGGGACTTTCTACTAAGTACTATCTACTTTCTACTTAAAATACACACGTCGGGACTTTCGACTAAGTACTATCTACTTTCGACTGCAACGCTCACTGGTCGCAGCGTCTCGCTGCGTCCTTTTGATAGCAAGCGTCCGCTTGCGAAACCTATCAAAAATATACAATTCAGCAACCCGTTGAGGACGGAATGCTTCCCTCTCTACCAAAAAAACAATCCAACTCACCCGCCACAGTGAGGCAAGTAATTCATAACTCTTAAAAGCTGATAATCAAATGCTAACAATCGCTAAAAAATTATCTAAGCCGCAAACTATTTTTTATGATGGTACAGAAAACGGTACCATGATAGTACAGAAAGTGTACCATGATAAAACTCCGGTTTTTTGGGCTCGTGCGGCAAGCACAATTTTGTGTGGTAAAACTTAACGCCATGCAAAACGCAAAAACAGAAAACCACTGCCTCACGGCTATCATAGGCAACCTCTGCCTGCAGATTATCGCCTTCCAACAAGCCATCAGTGGCAGAGCAGAACTCCCGTTCCCGGATGCCAAAGAAATTGCCAACCTGTGCAAACTCGTAAACTGCCTCGACAAACTGGAAAAACTAAGCGCGGGCTACCACCATCAAAAACTGCTGCGTTCCTTCACGTCGTTCATCAATAAAAAAGAAAAAGGCCTCGGTACAAAAATCAGTGGAATGTTGCAGGATTACCTCAGTGAGTCCTCCCCGGATTCACTTACAACTCCCCCCAGCCCCGACAACACCGCTCTCAACAACACCGCTCCCGCTCTGTTTCCCGCTCCCAACTCCCTCGCTCCCGCTCTGTTTCCCGCTCTCAACTCCCCCGCATCAAAGTCATCTGATTTCCCTTTTCCAGGCAATCTCGTGCCGAAGAAAATACCCACACCTATAGATCTGATGCCTGATGTTTTTACCCTGGTGCATGCCCCCTTGCCGCACGAAATATTACCAGCGCCAGCACCTGCAGGCGCCAACAAGCGCGAGAATAAAAAACCACCGGTATTTGTGCCAGCCCCATACGACCCCTATCTCACCCGCAAAGATGTAGAGCAGTACCCGCTTTCCTTCAACGACTATAACGAGCACTGGGATTTCATTAACGGCGAATACAACCCCGAACAGCTGGTGGAGAACCGCGAAAAAGTAGGTGCCCTGCAATACAAGCTGCGGTTTATACACTATACACTCCAGCTCCGCGAATGGGAAAAGAATAATTTTTGATTTGCAGGTGGTATCGGTGGCTGTTTATATAAAATCCAACCCCGTGTACCGCCTGCCCAGCACGGCCTTCCCATCGGCTTGCAGCCATTTTTCGAGCACCGTGGTGTATACCTGCTTAAAGTCTATAGAGTGCTCCAGGTCGCCGGCATCGAGCATGCTGAGATTAGGGAGTGGGTTGTAAAGCCCGGGCTTTTTCAGGCTGCCGCCTATCATAAACATGCTGCCTGCTGTGCCGTGGTCGGTGCCATTGCTGGCGTTTTGCTCCACGCGCCTGCCAAACTCTGAAAAGGTCATGATGAGTACGTCTTCAAATTTCCCGTTGGCCTTCAGGTCGGCAATAAATGGCGTCAGGGCATCATCGAGCTGGGTAAAAAGCCGAGTTTGGCGGTCGGCCTGGCCCACATGGGTATCAAAACTGCCGTGCGATACATAGTACACTTGTGTTTCGGCATTCGCATTAATGAGCGCACCTATGGTTTTTAAGCGCTTGCCAATACCTGTTGTGGGATAGGTTTGCCCGGTTGCCTTCACTTTATTGATCTGGTACAAGTAGTCTGATGCCGATGTGGTTTCGGCAAGCGTTTTGTAAAGGTAGCCAGCGAGTTTTTCTTCATGCTCATCGGCATGGCTGGCTATTTTCTTAAAATAGGGCGTGGTGGCTGCAGCATGAAAGGTCTCAATGTTCTGCACGGCAAGTGCGCTGCGCTCGTCGCCCTTTAGTGCAAGGCTCAGGGTATCATCTACCTCTATCGCCAGTGCATTGTGCTGCTGCCCGGCAGAGCGGGTGTCGAGGTATCGGCCCAGCCAGCCTGTAGTAAGCATTTCGCTCGCCGTGCTCCCCGTTTGCCATATGTCCATGCTCCTGAAGTGCGACCGGTTGGGGTCAGGGTAGCCAACGCCATTTATGATGCTCAGGTGGCCGTCATCATATTGTTGTTTCAGTCCCTTTAGCGCGGGGTTGAGCCCTGTATCATCAGTAAGGGTAAGTATTTTATCGGCAGGTAGGGCCAGTGTTGGCCGGCTTTTGTAGTAGATGTCATTGCGGTACGGCACTACGGTATTCAGGCCGTCGTTACCACCGCTTAGCTGTATCACCACGAGTATTTTATGGTTGCTGCGCTGCGCCGGCGCCTGGTACTGAAAGCCTCTGAGGAATTGCGGCAGCATAAGAGAGGCGCTTGCCAGCGAACCAACCTGTATAAACTTACGACGAGAAATAGGCATAAAAACGACTGATTATAGCGATTAAAAAAGATTACCCCAACTGGTATTCGGGCAGTTCCATTAGTAAAATAGTGAGGCTGCGGATATAGTCGGTATCTGTGAAATGATCGGCAAACGAGATGGTCTCGCGTAGCTGCTGCGCTGTAATGCCGGGCACCAGCAGGTAGTCAGCCAGCAGGGCGGGCAGGTCTTCTTTCCTGGTTTGGCCCCAGGCTGCGAGGTAGGCATCCCAGTCCACAACGGGGCGGGCCATTTTTATATTCGTTGGCTTGGCACCCTCCTGCATTTCGGTGGTGTTGTGGTGCATTTCGCCCATCTCGGGGTCGGTATCTTTGGGGCTCAGGTCAAGGTCCTGAGTTGCCAGCAGCACCTCCGGCAGGCGCATCCGCACCACGAGCGATGAGCTGTCTATCCAGTTTTTGCCGCCGGGCCAGCCGGCCACATTCGGGGCCTCAAACAGCACCTGCCCCAGCAGGCGCTGCAGGCTATACAGGGTTTTTGTATTGGTAAACTGCATGGGCAGCAACCGCTGATAACCCACTATCAGCTCCACCGGCGACTTCACCTTTGCCCCGGCTACGCTTTCTTTATAAAACCAGTCGGCGGTAAATATTTCCTTGAGCAAGGCCGCTATGTCATAATTGCTTTTGTAGAAGCTGGCTGCCAACTCTTTCACGTGCTTTTCATCCGTTTTTTCGTCGCTCACAAAGTAGCGGTATATCTTCTGGGTGAGGAATACAGCGGTCTGTTTCTGTTCCAGCAATATATTCAGTATATCATCGCCATTAAAATAGCCTTCGCGCCCCAAAAACTTTTTCAGTCCGTCATCATGCTGCCGCTTCCTGAACACAAAATCGCCGTTGCCATCATGTGCCCAGCCGGTGAATGCACGTGCTGCTTCCTTTATATCCTCTTCGGTATAGTGGCCGCGGCCCAGCGTGAAGAGCTCCATAACTTCGCGTGCAAAATTCTCGTTGGGATGCAGCTTTTTGTTTTGCTGGTTATTGAGAAACTGCAGCATTGCCGAGCTTTTAGATACCTGCCGCAGCATATCGCCAAAATTGCCGAGGGCATTTTTGCGCAGTATATTCAGCAGTTTCTGGTCGTAGTAGGGATTGTTGATGCGGGTGGCAAAGTGCCCATGCCAAAAGAGCGCAGTTTTTTCCACGAGCGGGAAGCTGGTATAAACCATCTGCTGTAGCCACATCAGGTTTATATCCTTGGTGCGCTTCCTGAATTCCTTTTGCTTTTCTTTTTTATCGGCCTCGCTGCCCATGGCCTTCATGGCATCGGGGCTGTACTGCTGCCAGTCGGCCTCAGTTACTGCCTCCAGGCCGGTGGGTGCAGCCAGCGGGAATAAGTCAGCCAATGCGGCATCGATGGGGCGAGGTTGCTGGTAGTCCCTCAGGGCTATGCCAAAACCGGCCCGGGAATACAAAAGCTTATTTTTCTGCAGCAAATCCATAGAGATAATATTAGGGATTTGACGGCAAACTACAACTGAAAGTTTAGTGTGTTACTGATATTTAACGTTGGGCAAGCACGAACCTAAGCCGCCGGACAAGCCAGAACCCAAAACGTTGTCCGCAAAGGTTCATTTAATTTTTATTTCATTGCAGTGTCAAAAAAAGTGCGCAAAGAAATATCATATCCTTTGCGCACTTTTCGTTTATATATTTTGCCAAATTGTAAGCGAGTTTTTCATCGTTCCAAAGGTGCTAAAACTTGACTGCCAGATAAAACACAATTGGTAATGCTATGGCTCCATTAGATACTTTATTGTCAGTAACCGAAGGTGGCTGCAGGGTTGTACTGTTGGTACTGTTTATGTCTATGGTTATCTTTTGCTTGCCAGTGGTATAGTAAAAACTGGTCTCTGTGCCTATGGTAAGATTCTTGGTAACATTGTACCTCAGCCATGCCATTACCCCGCCGCCATAGCTGGATACGACAGTCTTGGTGGTGGTGGTTACGGTGTCGAAAGCAATAGTTGTTGCGGTGGTGTTGTCGTTGTTAGTGTTATATACAAAGTCAGCACCCGCACCTGCCGTCCAGTTGTCTGCAAGCTTGAACCGTTTTTCTATACCCAGCCTAAAGTGGCCGTCATTGATGTTTGATGTATTGGTATTCACACCATTGTTAGTAGAGTTAGCGCCGTAGGTATAACCGAGACCCACCCGCAGTCCCCAGCCCGACTTTACACTGTTGATGTTGTAGGTAAGGAGGTAGGGGTTAGTGCTTGTAGCAGGGGTAGTATTGCTGAAATTAAAAACCTGGTTGATCAATCCATTGATCTGCACACCGACCTGGTGTTCAAACATTTTATCGCCCTTGTTGGTGGTGGCTGTAGCTTGCATAACATCTCCCGACTGGGCAAAAGAAGTGCTCGCTATCCCCGTGAGCAGGATAGCCGAAATAAGGTGTTTTTTCATTAATTCTTGACTTTGAATGGATTAGAAAATTTGGGGTCGGTTACTGTTGTGTAATCGGTAAGTGAATTGAGGAAGGCAATAAGCGCCGCTTTGTCTTCATCAGGAATATTCATTTGCACTGCCGTACCGTCAGTAGATTTGAATGTAGTATCGAGGTTAGGGCTGTTTTGTATGCCATGGCTGTAGTGGTCTATCACTTCATCAAGCGTCTTGAAACGGCCATCGTGCATGTATGGTGCGGTAAGTGCTACATTGATGAGGCTTGGCGTTCTGAACTTACCGTTATCTGTAGCCTGCCCTGATACTGCTCCTGCGCCGAGGTCGCCATAGGTTTGGTCAAGACCAATATCCTTCAGGTCGATAGTGGAATACATACCAATGTTACTGCCCCTTACGTGGTGACAGTTGTCGCAGTTGTACTTACCCATAAAAAGGTTTTCACCCATCTGCTCCTGACTATTGAGCGTAAGTGCACCTCTCAGCGACAATTCATAGCGCGAACTACTGGACCTGATAGACATCATGAAGATACTGAGGCACTCAGAAATTCTATTGGAAGTAATGGAGGCATCGCCATAAGCCTTTTTGAAAAGTTCAGGGTAAAAAGACAAAGCTGCAAGCTTCACAGGCAATACATCGGGGTCAGTGATGCCCATTTCTACGTGGTTGGTAATAGGCCGGTCGGCAAGGTTGAAGAGCACGCGCTCGCGGCCATCCCAAAACAGGGGTTGACCTGGCTCATTGATAAACTCGACGCTGAAAAAGCTATCAGCACCTGCTATGTTGTGGATCCCTTTAGAATTCCTGCGGGTGAGCTTACCTTCAAAACCCAGGCTGAAAGTAGCATCGTCAGCAAAGGCATTGGCCTGCTTGTGGCAGGATGCGCAGGCAATGGCATTATTTACAGAAAGGTGGCTATCATAAAACAATACCCTGCCGAGCGTGGCCTTGATATTCGGCGTGGAATCGGTGAAATAGGTGTTTTGTACGAAGTATTTATCAGCCGATGCCGGCAAATCGAGGTACACAGTGCCCGATGGTACGGATGCACTTTTATGGCACGAAACCGCAACAACCACAAGTGTTACGATAAACAGGAGCAGGCTTACCTTCTTCATAGATAGTAGTTTTTAAATAATAAAACGGTAGTAGCAAGTAAAAATAGCAATTTACTTTAAAATGGCAAAATTTTATTTATTCCATTTTTCGGAAGCCGCTACCTTCAAACAAACGCCTGCGAAATAAAATTATTGCAATATTCGTTTGGGATTTTTGGGAATAGTGTCAAGGGGACATTTTGACTACCTAAATTATTCAAAATCAACGTCTTAGCATATTGTAGTGCGGTTAAAATCAGCTGCCATAATAATAACTTTCAGTTGAAATTGAGTAACATG
>CAILMA010000451.1 GCA_903835145.1 uncultured Bacteroidota bacterium | reverse complement strand
TTATGCCACGCATAGTACCGGTAGAAGATGAAGATATCTCTAAAGAACTCGAAAGGTGTTTTAGAAAAAGAGGTCTTACCATCATGACCAACTCAAGTGTTGAATCTCTTGATACATCGGGATCGGGTGTAAAGGCTACGGTAAAAACTGAAAAAGGAAACATAGTACTTGAAGCGGACATAGTACTGAGTGCTGTAGGTATAGCTGCAAACATAGAAAACATAGGTCTTGAGGCTGCAGGCGTAAAAACCGACAAAGGCAAGGTACTCGTTGATAAATACTTCAAAACCAACGTTGATGGCGTTTATGCCATTGGCGACATTACTCCGGGCCAGGCATTGGCACACGTGGCTTCAAAAGGCGCTGTTATTTGCGTTGAGGCTATTGCGTGCAAAGAAGGCAAGTTCAAGCACATGCCAGAGCCACTCGATTATGGCAATGTACCGGGCTGCACCTATTGCATGCCTGAGATAGCCAGTGTAGGACTTACAGAAAAACAAGCTAAGGATGCCGGCTACGAAATTAAGGTGGGTAAATTCCCATTCTCAGCTTCTGGCAAGGCCAGTGCTGCCGGTGCAACAGAAGGCTTCGTAAAGGTGATCTTTGATGCGAAGTATGGCGAATGGCTGGGTACCCATATGATAGGTGCCGGCGTAACCGAGAATATTGCTGAAACCGTGGTAGCCCGTAAACTGGAAACAACATGGCATGAAATACTCGATAGCATTCACCCGCACCCAACCATGAGCGAAAGCGTGAAAGACGCCGTAGAAGCCGCTCTTGGCGAGGCAATCCACCTCTAAGCAACGATAAGCTTTGAAATTGAATACTATGGCACCACTTCTGCATGCGGCAGAAGTGGTGCCATTTTTTTTCGTGCTGTTGTAGAAAAATAGTTGATGCCGAATAAACAATAGGAATCGGCATCATGCTGGCAGGGTGTCCTCATTGGAGGTTTGATGCTTCCCGGGGCGATGCCCCGGGCTGGGAGATTTTGCCCTTTCAGGGCGGTTCAGTTGGCGAGGCTCAGTGTTTTTACGGGCGTTGCAAACGCCATGCCGAAGCATCCCGATTGCAAATCGGGACGAGAAAAACGTAAGAGCGTATGGGTTTGATGTGTCCCGGGGCGATGCCCCGGGCTGGGAGATTTTGCCCTTTCAGGGCGGCTCCGAGGGAAAATTCAATTTCGTTAATTTTCGAATTTTCTGTGGTGCTATGTTTTAAAATGCCGGAAATTAGTTTAGGTTTGAAAAATGATTCTTAGTCACCGCAAATGGGGCGTGCTTGTCATGTTCTTTTTTGTGCTGTTCGCTTTTGTTTCCAATGCACAGCCGACATTGCCTGACCTTACCGGTAGCAACGAAAGTGGTATTGTGCTGCTTTCGTGGACCTGTCAGTACGACGGGGTTAAGTCAATTGCGGTACTGCGGTCGGCCGATAGTACGTTTAACTACTCGACCATTGGCTATGTGAAAAAGGTGCTCAAGGGTGTGCAGGCGTACGCCGACGGGCATCCTTACCCGGGCAGGAATTTTTATAAACTGGCCATTGTTTTTAATTCGGGACTTACGTGGACGAGCAACCATTTCGGGGTGTCTATTGACTCCAGTCAGGTTAATGGCCGGCACCTCAACATATCGAACGATGCGTTGCAGAAGATGATTGTGACGGAGACAATAGAAAAAGCAAAGCCGGAGCAGCCGAGGCCCAAGCCACCTGTGGCACCTGCTGACCGCGACAAATACATGGAGGTGTTGCGTAAGGATACTGTGGCAGAGGCAGCGAGGCCAAAATTCAAGTTGAACAGTACATCTATTGACCCTTCGGAAATAGCCAGCACCCTGCCAGAGGCCACGCGCAAGCGAATGGCCATTACTTACGAAGATGCCCCGCCGGAAACCCTTGACCCCAAGGCTTACCTTGAGGACAACAAGAAGCCACAACCGGAGCAGAAAAAGAAAATCAGCATTACGTTTGATGACAAAGCGGATGTAAATTCGTTTATAGAGACCTTGCCAAAGTCGCCAACAAGGAAGATAACCATCTCTTACATGGCTGACTCGACGGATGTGAACCCCGGGAGGTACCTGAAGGACAACACCAAGAAACCGCAGGAACCGGAGGCTAAGAAGAAGATAACCCTGACGTTTAAGAATGATGAAGAGGTACATGCCTATATGGAGCGCCTACCCAAATCGGAAAAGAGTAAGATAACACTGTCGTATAATGTTGATTCCAATGACTTGAAGGGGCGTAGTTACAGTGATGCAACCCGGAAAACGACAGTGGCACCGGCCCCCGTAACATCGGCTACGCCTGCAGCAGAAGTGCCGGAACCACCGAAACCAAAGATAAAGCTGAAGTTCTCTGATGATATGAATATCAACGAGTCAGCTGAGGTGAAATCAAAATACATATCGATGGACCCTGTGACTGGTCATGTGCGTATTAACCTGCCGGACGATATAACGACGCACAATTATTCCATAAAGTTTTATGATAAGGAAAAGCACATGGTAATAGAAGTGCCGAAGCTGAATGCGCCGAAGATAATACTGGACAAAAGGAATTTTCAGAAGAAGGGGCAGTACAAATTCACGATAAAGAAGGATATACTGGAGCTGGAATCGGGCTACATTAATATCTATTAAGTTGTCTTAAGATTAACGCTTTTCTTTACTGGGCATCATCCATTTCGTGTGCCTGCAGCATTTGTTCCCATTCGGGGCCCAGTTGGAGTGAGGTACCCATGTACATTTTCATCATCTGCACCATTTCCTCGGCATCCCAGGAGTAAACACCGATAGCGAAGTACAACTTGCCCTGAGGGGTTTCGAAGTAGAGGTTGCCATCCTGGTGAAGTGTTTGTATGATTTGCTCCTGCGTCTCGAAGCCGAAATAGTCGAAGCTTTTTCCTTTGAGCGGATGATCGGTTTTTTTTGCTCTTCCTTCGTAATGCAGCACACCCAGGAGTCGCCAGTCGTAACGGCGTACCTGTTTTGAAAAGATGGTTTTCTTTACGAAAGCGATGCATTGCTCATCGAGCATTATGCTTTCCTGAAGGATGCTTCTTAACAGCAAACGGCGCGCGGCCAAAAAATAGAGCAGGGAAGCACCTGTAACGGCCACCCAGTGGAAGTAATTTTTTGTGAGTGGCAGTGCCTGAATGAAAAAGATGGATGCAAGGCCTGCTGTGAAGAGAAACTCAAATACATAAAGGATGCGCAGGCGCTTACTGGTTCTGTTTCCCAGATTTATAAGCAAACTTCGTTGGCCCCAATAATATGTAATTCCGTTCTTTTTCACTTCAAACTGTATTTTTATTTATCAGACGGTAAGTGTTTCTGTGGTTGTAACAACTTCAGCCCCAAAAACATTTCCGAATTCGATGATGATTCTGTCTTTTACTTCCTGTTCGTTAATGGTAGTTCCAAGTTCTTTTTGCATTGAGGTAACACTTTTATCGGTGATACCACAAGGCACTATATAGTTAAAGTAATTGAGGTCGCTGTTTACATTGAGTGCAAAGCCGTGCATGGTGACCCATCGGCTGCAACGGACGCCCATAGCGCAAATTTTTCTTGCCTTGCCGGGTATATCGGCATCGAGCCATACGCCAGTAGAGCCGGGCAGGCGACCAGCGGCAATGCCGTAGGTAGCCAGCGTGCGGATGATGACTTCTTCGAGGCTGCGCATATACTTACCGAGGTCGGTATAAAAGCGCTCGAGATCGAGAATGGGGTAGCCAACTACCTGGCCCGGGCCATGGTAGGTGATGTCGCCACCACGATTGGTGCGAAAAAAGGAAACGTTCAGCTCCTGCAGGCGTGCATTGTTGATGAGCAGGTTTTCCATTTGCCCGCTTTTACCAATGGTATAAACATGGGGGTGCTCGCAAAAAAGCAGGTGGTGTACGGTATCAGGACTGGCGGACTCCCTGTTGAGATCAGGGGCGTTGTACCATGCGGCTTTTGCGTCAAGATTGGCCTTAAGAAGGCTTTCCTGATAGTCCCACGCCACGTTATACGCTACTCTTCCTAAGTCCTGTAAAAATACTGTCTCCATAAAACTATATGCAAGATAAGGAGAAAACGCTTGCAGAAATACAGGGGATGTGATAAATAAAAATTAAATTTGAAAAGGTTTAATGGACAATGGATTACAGGGGCTTGTGGTGCTACCTCAACCCCCGGCCTCTTCTCCACGAGTGGAGAAGAGGTGACGTGGAATGTATTTGGATTTTGTTTGTTTGTTTGTTTGTTTGTTTATGATTG
>CAILMA010000450.1 GCA_903835145.1 uncultured Bacteroidota bacterium | reverse complement strand
GGACCAGATTGACGGGCGTTGCAAACGCCATGCCGGGGCGTCCTTCCCGATGTAAAATCGGGACAGGCAGTTAAAAACGAGGACGAGGTTTAAGGGGAGCATGAGTCGGAGACTGCTTTCCAGTGCGACGCAGTCGGAGACTGGCGCCGAACGTTTTTTTGATTGGGTTTATTAGGGCGGTTGCAAACCGCGGAGTTTGGGCATCCGCAAGGGCGGCTGGGTTTAGGGCTACCGACCTGCGATAGGTGGTTTTTAAAAAATCTGGAGAACCAATTAGATGTATAAACATCTAATTTACAAGCTATTGCAGCGCAAGGCAAGTGGGGGAGTGCGCCAGAAGAAGGCTGTAATTTAACCGATAGTTATAGATTTTTGCTATGTTTATTATTGATAAAAATATCTGTTTGTTTGCGGGTATTTTACAAGAAATTGATTATATCTTTACAGGAGTGCATAAAATATAAAAATATGAAAAGAATATTTTTTCTCCTCGCCTTAGGTTTTGCATGTACTTCCCTACTTGCCCAGCAAAACAGCAACAAAGTACCTGAAACCCGATATTCCATACCGGAATATAAATTAAAAAAAGTGCAGACCCCTCCGCACTATGACATGACCACCAACAATGTGCGTGGCTCAGGATTGAGGACCACCTCGGTGACCTACAGTGATTGGTTTGATTATTGGAACCAAAACAGTTCGTCAACGTCAACGTTGTATTCGTTTCTCACTTATCCTGACAGTAATATACTTGACAATACGAGCTCATCAAGCTACTATGTGTATTGCCACGGTATGGGTGTTTCTTTTGACCCTACTGACGATTATTACTACTCACTGGCTATGACCTCTGGTATCACCGACCCTCAAATAGGCGATACTCAGGCTTATACTGTAGATAGTTTCCGGTTCCCTTACGAATATGTGCACAACTATTCTGGTGGCAGTGGTACTGACAGTATGATTGTTGAGTTTTACCTCACTACGTTGCCTACAGGCAGCGTGTATGACTCTGGTACTTATACATTGAAATTCAATCCGAGTGCTTCGTTCCTTCCCATCACTTCAGATTCTACTCCCCGCTTTGCTACTGCGCTTTATACCAAGAGTGCATCAGGGCTTGGCCGCAACGAGGTGTGGGATTCTATAACGGCGCCAAAGCAGCGTTATGCATTTGCACTAACCGGCTCGGGTACTACTTATACTACCAAGAGTATGCGTCTTTCTCCCGCGCTTACGGTATTACCGGGTCAGAAGGTTATTTCCTTCATACATTTTAAGGGTGCAGATTCTTTCAGCCTTGGTACAGATGCTACTGCTGCTAATTATATGGTTTTGTTTTGTGGTACAACTGCATCAAGTTCTTCGGCGTTCCCTCCGCAGCCTCCGCATAATAGCTCAACGGGTTATCCGGGTTCTTACCAGACCGGCCTTGTAGCTCAGAATCAGAGCCGTTACAGTACGGGTGCAACCGGTTTTACCTTTGCCGGGCACAATGTGCTGATACCGGGTGTGGCATTTACTGCCCCTTATTTCTCTGTGCCTCAACAGGCGTTCCATGTTACGTGGGATTTTACACCTCCTTTCCCACCTATTACAGGTGCATCAACGGTGTGTGTGGGTAGCTCTATCGTACTATCTGAAACTGCGACAGGCGGAACCTGGAGCAGTACTAATCCGGCGGTTGCAACAATTGATGGTGCGGGTGATGTATTTGGTGTATCAGCAGGTACAACAGTTATCAGTTATACCAATAGTTCAGGATTTACTACGCGCACTATTACAGTGCTTGATATACCCGTTACGCCAACCTTTACCGGCGCAACAACGGTTTGTACAGGTCAGTCAATCGTGGCAACTGCAAGTGAAACAGGTGGTACGTGGACATCGGGCAGTACTGGTATTGCAACCGTTGATGCGAGCGGTCGCGTGTTTGGCGTTTCGGCAGGTACGGTGAGCATCACCTATAGCATTACCAATGTTTGTGGTTCAGCCACAGGCAATGAATCAATCACCGTAAATGCATCGCCTGCTGTAGGTACCATAACCGGTAGAGATACGGTTTGCCCTTTGCGTTCTGTAACCCTTACAGAATCAATAACTGGTGGTGTATGGTACAGTACTACTCCTTCTATTGCTACAGTTTCAGCTACTGGTGTGGTTACAGGTGTTGCCGTTGGAACCGATATTATTGGTTACCACACCAGCAACTCTACTTGTACCGACAGTGCATTTTTCACTGTTCATGTGTATTGCACGTTGGGCACAACACCACTGCCAACACAGGAAGCAGAGCGAGTTAGTGTTTATCCTAACCCGAACGGCGGTACATTCAGCCTTATGCTGAACTCACCGGTAGATGAGCAGGCGACTGTAACTATCTATAACATTACCGGTCAGGTGGTTAAAGAGTTTATACTGGCTACAAACACAGCCTCAAATATGGAGCTTAGCCAGCCTGCGGGTATTTACTACCTTTCTGCTACGCTCTCTAAAGGTAAATATGCAGAAAAGATAACAATCGTTAAATAGGAGGCTTAATATTTTAATATCATAAAATTCCCCTGCCGTAGTAATATGGCGGGGGAATTTTGTTTTGTGAAACGCGTGTCCGTACATTAATTTTTCATTGTCTTTTTATTAAAGGGTATTCTCCAAGGCTAAAAACCATATCTTTACGGATTAATTTTAATTTAATTCGATAAATTACGGGTTTTTAATGAAGAAGAATTTTTTGCTTTCTCCGGTCCTGTTGGTTTTAATGTATGTGATTCTTTCGAGCTATGCGAATGGTGCAGGCACCCGCGGCTACAACCGCACCGGAGCAACGGGCTCCACCGGCTGTTATAGTTGCCATGGGTCATCGGCCACATCGGGCATAAACGTGACTATAGAGCTGGACAGTGCGGGCGTACCTGTTACAAGGTATATAGCAGGGCACAACTACACTATAAAATTAAAGGGTGTCAACAACACTACATCCAACCTTCCTAAGTTTGGATTCCAGTTGGCATCGGTTTCACTTACTGGCGCTGGTACAGCTGCGGCGGCGAACGCGGGTACCTATGGTACCATGCCATCAGGGTGCAGAAATACAACCATTGGTTCTATACATGTGATAGAGCAAACAACGCGTGATGCACCATCTATAGGGACGGGAGCAGGCAGCGGAGCTACAACATATACTGAAAATATACCGTGGACTGCGCCCATCAGCGGCAGCGGGTCTATAAAATTATTTGGCCTTATCAATGCTGTGAACAGCGATGGCGGCGCCAGTGGCTCAGATAAATGGAACGGTGGGGTTGATACCATTACAGAATTCACAGCAGCGGAAATAACAGGGGCAACAGCAATTTGCGTGGGCAGCAGCACAACACTCACCATTGCCTCGGCAGGTGGGGTTTGGCGCAGCAGCACACCGGCAATTGCAAGCGTAGACTCTGCAACCGGAGTGGTTACCAGTTTTGGCGTTGGGTCTACAATCATTTCGTTTACTGATAGTTCCGGTACCACATCGAGTATTTTGAATGTTTTAGATACGCCAGCCGCTATCACTATTACGGGTGGTGCTGCTATTTGCACAGGGGCTACCATTCCATTTTCGGCAAGTGCCAGCGGTGGCACCTGGAGCAGCAGTAATGCTACGGCGGCAACAGTGACCGCAGGCGGTGTTGTCAAGGGCCTGACTGCAGGCACTACAGTAATCAACTATATGGTTTCTAATATCTGTGGCTCTGCATCAGCAAATGATTCGGTGACCGTTTATACAACGCCATCGGCTGGTACCATAACCGGCCAGGATAGCGTTTGCCCGGGGCATGTGGTTACGCTGACCGAAACGGTAACGGGAGGCACGTGGATGAGTGCGGCAACAACGATGGCGACGGTAACTGCGACCGGCTCAGTAACTGGTGTGACATCAGGTACCGACTATATTTGGTACATAGTTAATGATGCGCATTGTGCTGATACCGCCAAGTTCAGTTTTTATGTGATGTGTCCGACGGCAGTTGGTGAGGTAACAGCTCTTGCTTCTAATATGCTGACGGTTTATCCTAATCCGGCAAGCGGCGACTTTAGCCTGACCGTTGCGGCGCCAACCAATGAACTTGCACAAGTGACCATAACAAGTGTTACCGGGCAGCTGGTAAAGCAAATGACGATACTTACGAATAAGCCGGCAGCGGTGCAACTTGCTGAGCCGGCGGGTGTTTATATTGTTACCGCTACGCTGCCCAATGGCAGGGTGGTGGAGCGCATGAGCATTACCAAATAGTCGCCTTGGGTGAAAAGACTGGTTTCGGGGTACACGTTTTTGTGGAACATCTAAAACCGTTATTGAATCAACTTAATATATTATATGCATCGCCAGCCATTAACAGGGCTGGCGATGTTGCGTTTGGCCTTGTTGGGAAAATAAATAATACCATTTAGACATCTAATTTGTGCTATTTTTATATAGTTCCCATCCGGTTATAGATTGGACTATATCAG
>CAILMA010000449.1 GCA_903835145.1 uncultured Bacteroidota bacterium | reverse complement strand
GCTAGGAAAAGTTTTTTTACTTTGCGATCCCATAGAGCTAGAGCAAACATTCCATTAAACTTAAGCAGTGCTTTTGCACCCCAATGTATAAGAGAATAAAGCACTACCTCTGTATCGGAATCAGATTTAAATTTATAACCGACTTCTATCAACTCTTTTCGTAATTCTTTGTAGTTATAGATTTCACCGTTATAAATAAGTACATAACAGTTATCTTCACTCAACATTGGCTGTCGCCCTAATTCAGATAAATCAAGAATCGCCAACCTGCGATGTCCTAATCCCACATTCTCCTCAATCCATTGTCCCTCTCCATCAGGTCCTCGATGCGCAATAGCATCGGTCATTCTTTTAAGGATTTCTGGTGAGGCTGCCTCACCATTAAGGTTAATCAGGCCAGCAATTCCACACATTAGATTGCGCTTTCCACAACTCGCTCAATTACATAATCTTGTTCAGCAACAGTCATGCCATGAAACAGGGGTAAAGAAATACTACAGTCATTTGCCCTGTAGGCATTCGGAAAATCTTCTGGTTTTAACTTGTACTTCTCTTGGTAAAAAGTGAGCATATGAACTGCATGCGTAGCAGGACGAGTAGATATACCTGCTTGCTGAAGTTGATCCATCCACGAATTTCGTTTTTCATTGATTCGCGCAATGTCAATCTGTGCAATGGATTTTGGCTGGAACATGCAGGGATAGCTTTGGTAACCATGTTCGAAGCCATTGAGATGAACAGGAGTGCGTAGCCATGATAATTTTTCAAAGGCTTCATCATATCGATTAGCTAAGCGTTTGCGCTCTTGAACAATGCTTGTAGCCCTATCCATTTGCGCAGAACCAAGTGCTGCCTGTAAATCTGTCATACGTTGGTTGTACCCAGCCTCTGGATGATCTGCCAACAAATAGGGTCGAGCACCCAAATGGCGCTGCAAATCTGACATGGCTGCACCGTGGTCACGCAAGCGGCGCAGCTTGGCTGCTAAATCGTCGTCTTGCGTAGTAATCATTCCGCCTTCGCCAGTCGTAATGGCTTTGCGAGGATGAAAACTAAATGCGCCGGCATGCCCTAAAGTACCTACGTGTTGCCCGTGATAGCGGCTACCAAAACCACATGCTGCATCCTCAACCACCCACAGTTTGTGAGCCTGTGCAAAGGCGTTGATAGGCGCCACGTCAGCAGCCATGCCAAACAAATGGACTGGCAATATTGCCTTTGTTTTTGACGTTACTAATGAAGCAAGTTTATTAATGTCTATATTGAAGGTGTCGAGATCTATATCGCAAAAAACGACATTAGCACCAAGATGCTCAACAACGTTGGCGGTGGAGATCCACGTAAAAGCAGGAACGATAACTTCATTGCCCGGCTGTACACCCAAGGCTGCTAATGATAGGTGTAAACCTGTAGTGCAAGAAGTTACCGCTATTGAGTGCTTCGCTCCTGTGAAGTTAGACCATTTTTCTTCGAATTCGCGCACCTTTGGACCCTGCACTAACCAACCAGAGCGTAGGGGCTCCATAACGCTTTGAATTTCGCTTTCTAATAACGAAGTTCTAGCAATTGGTACATTCATATGCTTTGTTGCGCTCATGAATGCAGGCCTACAGATTTTCTTCTTGAGGCCACCTCAGCTTTGTGTGAGGCACGCCAGTCAATTAATTTCTTTAGACCTTCTAGCAAATCAATTTCTGCAGTGAACCCAATTTGTTCGCTTGCTTTTTTAGGTGAGCCAATTCTGTTTCTGACCAAAGTTGCCTGGCTCCGAGGTGCATATTGAATGGGTTTTTCGCATTTTGTTAATACGCGCAACATCTCAGCTAATTCTTTGAGCGAAGTTCGCTTTCCAGTTCCCACATTATAGAACTGGTCCGTTGTTTCAGCTTTCATTGCGCAGACATTGGCTAGAGCGCAGTCTTCAACTGCAACAAAGTCAAATGCTTCGGAACCGTCTCCCATAATAGTTGGGCTTTCACCCCGATCGATCGCATCAAGCATTTTCATAATCACGGCGATGTAAGCACCATGATAATCTTGGCGAGGACCATAGACATTCATATAGCGTAAGCCAACATAATCAAGTCCATAACGGTGATGAAATGACCTTAAAAAAGCTTCGCCGGCAATTTTGGTTGCGCCATAAAAATTTTGGTTATTAAATGGATGTAACTCAGTCATTGGCTCCTCTACTGCATCTCCATACACAGATGCTGAAGATGAATAAACGAGCCGTTTAACACCCTTCTTAACACAGGCTTCCATAACGTTGAAGGTACCTCGAACATTCACATCAAAGGCGCTACGTGGGAACTCATGGCACTGCAATAGCCAAAGAGCCGCAAGATGAAAAACTCCATCAGCACCTTCTAACGCAGACTCTAAAATGTCAGTCTGGAGAATATCTCCCCCGATATCATAAATTTTTACGCGAGGATCTTTGAGTGCGTTTGACAGATTTTCTGCTCTGCCCCTTATAAAGTTATCGTAAATCAAAACCTCCTTAACATCATGTTTAAGAAGTTGATCTACTGTATGAGAACCAATAAGGCCTGCACCACCGATGACAACGAGTTTTTTATTTAAGATATCCATGGGGATTTTCTATAGCCTGATTATTTTGTAAAGTTTTAGACTTGTGACATACATTTAGAGTGCTTGTC
>CAILMA010000448.1 GCA_903835145.1 uncultured Bacteroidota bacterium | reverse complement strand
TTTTTCATTGCTTGTTGTTAATATCGCACTATATAAAACATATATGGTTAAAAAAATTATTCCATAAAACATATGACAGATACATCACGATGCCATTTCTTACTTTAGATACTCCCTTAGTCTACTCGTTAAAGCCCCGCATTATAAGTAGGGGTTTTACAGTTGACGTTGAGCAGGAAAAGCGAGTTGTTGCTGGAACGGTTTGGCATTCTCAAGCATCCTCAGGTATGCGGCCACTCCTATTAATTGGGCACGAAGAAACGGAACACAAAGATGCAAGTGAGGTTCATGATTGGATGCATATCATGTGTGGCAAATACGGCTTTGTAGTAGCGGCAATTGATGGGCCTATTCATGGTCAACGACGCGTTGGAACAACCGAAGAGGACTTATTAAAAAAAGAATTTGATCAATTATGGAATGATGGTGATGAGAGTATTTCGCCGATGGTGCTGGATTGGAAACTCACTGTTGATGCACTATGTGAGTTAACTGAAGTTGATTCAAGATGCATTGGATATTTTGGTTTGTCTATGGGCACTGCTTATGGGTTAGAAGTTGTTGCGACTGATTTAAGAATCAGCGCTGCTATTTTGGGACAATGGGGTACTCATCGAGCACATCAAGAGCGGCAATTAAAGGCGGCCAGGAGAATCAATTGTCCACTAGAGTTTTATGCTTTTGAAAAAGATATGAATCTAAAGTATCAAAAAGAGTTATATGATACTTTTCGAAGTAATGAAAAAGAGTGGCGCACTTATCCAAAAAGTACACTACTTAAAAATTCGAAAACCATTGAAACCATAACGAATTTTTTTGTCGTACAACTGCTAGATCGCTATTTATATTAAATAGCGATCTATTTATCAATTAGACTGAGCAGGTGCAACTGCAGCACCTTGAATACCGTGTCTTTTAAGCGCATCCTGAACAAAGCCAGTGGCTTTCATGCGCTCCACATAGTCTTTAAGATACGCTTTGGTGGCATCGCTGACATCCTTGTGAACGCCCATAGACTGATTGATTTGCATAAAACGACCAGGTAGTAATCTTAAATTAGGATATGTGTTTAAATCCATTTCTAATTGTTGTTTGACGCCAGCACCGACCTCATAGCCGCCACTGACAAAAAATTCAACAACTTTGGGTGAAGTGGGTGCATGAACAATTTGCGCATGTTTAATTTCACGAGTGAGGTAGAGGTCATAAGCACTTCCCTTACCAACCACAATTCTATGTTTGGCTTGATCAACTTCTTCGTTGGCTTTAATAGGTGAGTTACTTGGCACCACATAAGCACCTTCAATCACCACATAGGCATGAGTAAAACTAATTTCTTTGCCACGCACTGGGTCAATGGCAAAGAATCCGAAATCAGCTTTTTTATTCGCAACTGCGTCAACAGATTTTCCGGCGGCATCAAATACGACTAGTTCTAATTCAACACCTAATTCCTTGGCTAGGTTTTTTGCTAGATCAATGGATACGCCATAAGGTTGAGTGTTTTCAGAATCTCTTTTGGCTAAAATGGGATTACCAATATTGATTGAGGCTCTTATTTTTCCTGCAGGTGCAAGGTCAGATTGAATCGATTGGAGCGGGTTAGCTTGTGTCATAGTCGTAAAAAATGGAAGTAAGGTTGTAAGGGCAAGTATGATGGATGCTTTCATAGTATCTTAGTATATTCTTTTAGTTATAGGTCTCAAACATTATTATATGAAACAAAATATTAGTCCAACACAAGCACGCCCGGAGTCACTTGGTGAACTCTACTGGGCATTGACGGGCCTAGCTTTACAGGGATTTGGAGGGGTTTTTCCTGTGGCCAGGCGAGTTTTAGTTGAAGAGCGAAAGTGGTTTACTCCACAGGGATTCCTAGAAGAGTGGGCAGTTGCTCAGGTCATGCCAGGCCCCAATATTGTTAAT
>CAILMA010000447.1 GCA_903835145.1 uncultured Bacteroidota bacterium | reverse complement strand
TTCGTCTATATTCTGGCTGAGTACCTCCTCACGGAATGCATCGTAACCTTCCGTCCGGTTTGCAATAAAGTCTTTATCCTCCAGCCCTTCAGTAATAATATAGTAGAGTATCATATTGAGCACAGCCATATTGGTGCCGGGCCTTAACTGAAGGTGGTAAGTGGCATATTTTGCCAGCTCAGTGCGGCGGGGGTCTATTACAATACTTATTTTGCCGCTCATCGCCACCTGTTTCAGCTTGGCACCCGTTACAGGGTGGCCATCTGTTGGGTTGGCACCAATAACCAATATACAGTCAGTAAGTTTAAGGTCTTTAATAGAGTTGGTAGCGGCACCAGTGCCAAAGCTGCGTTGCATACCCATAGCAGTAGGGGAGTGACACACGCGGGCACAACTATCAATATTATTGGTGCCCATTACGGCCCTTATAAACTTCTGTGTAAGGTAGTTTTCTTCATTTGTACCCCTTGCTGATGATATTCCTCCGATGGCGTCACCGCCGTACTTGTTTTTAATTTCTGTCAGTTTGCTGGCGATAAAATCATATGCTTCATCCCAGGTCGCTGGTACAAATTCACCATTCTTTTTAATGAGCGGCGTGCGCAACCTTTCCGGGTGGTTGTAAAAGGAGAATGCATAACGCCCTTTGAGGCAGGTATGCCCTTGGTTAACATCGGCAGTGAGCGGTGCTTGTATCGATTTTATTTTACCCCCCTTTACCGCGACTTCAAGGTTGCAACCTACCCCGCAATAAGTACAAATGGTCCGCACCTTGGTATCTACCTGAATCGATTTAGATTCGAAGACATCAGAAATAGCTGAAGTAGGGCAGGCCTGTGCACAAGCGCCACAGCTCACGCAGTCCGACAAATTGAAAGTCGTCTCCATGCCCTTTACAATGTGGCTATCGAAACCACGGCCGGCCATACTGAGTACAAATTGGCCCTGAACCTCGTCGCACGCCCTTACACACCGGAAGCAATTGATGCACTTCGACATGTCAGATGTCATATAGGGGTGGCTCAGGTCCTTGGTCCTGTCCAGGTGGTTTTTGCCTTCTGGGTAGCGCACGTCCCGCACGCCTACCTTAGCCGCAACTGCCTGTAATTCGCAATTGTTGTTCACCTCACAGGTGAGGCAATCGAGCGGGTGATCGGTAAGTACGAGTTCAATAATGTTTTTTCTTAGTTTCTGCACCCTGTCAGAATGCGGATAAATATAGGTGCCTGCAGCAACCGGGGTATGGCAGGAAGCCTGAGCTTTTGCTGGCCCATTATGTTTCAACGCAACATCCACGCTGCACACCCTGCACGAGCCAAATGGTTTAAGGTTCGGGGCATCGCAAAGTGTAGGAACATAGTCCTTGCCAAAATTCCTTTTCAGGAATGCAAGTATCGTTTCTCCTTCTTTTATGGTATAGGGCTGGTCATCAATGTAAGCTACTTTAGTATCAGTTTGTACCTGTCCGCTACCTGCGCCGGACTTGCTTTCTACATAATATTGCTTGCTCATAGCCTATTGTTGGTTTGTACAATTATTTTTATTAACCGTATGTTTCACGGGCATAATTTACCAGGGCCTATTTTCATAGGTTTCATTGGTTTTGTAAAAGTAACAAATTTGGGTTATATTTTAAAGCATGTTTATTTCAGGAATGCAGTCTTTATTTAGCACTTTTGTCCTGTATGTTTTATGAATTTAATATTTTTGTATTTATGGTTGTAGTGAATTGCTTAGGATCACTTTTAAAGGTGACGGACTCAGTGTACTTCACTCGTTAAAAAAGTGCCGACAGCAAAAATGTCCTTACATTTATTGCCAACTGTCGTTATTGAAATTGTAACAGCATTGGAGTTAACATGGTATTCAGTTGTATTATTTTTATTTTTTGTTTTCTCCCGTTGTTTTTCCTGCTTTATTTTCTCGCAGGCAAGCGGCTAAAGAATCCATTAATACTCGCTGCTAGCATCTTTTTTTACGCCTGGGGTGCGCCTCGATTTATATTTGTAATACTTGGCACCACCGCTTTAGATTTTTTTATCGTTCGCTACATGAGCGACACGAAAGAGGTGAGGAAGAAGAAAATGTTACTGGGCCTTTCTGTGTCTATCAATCTCGGCTTGTTGTTTTACTTTAAATATTGCAATTTCTTCGTTGATAACATCAATGATCTGCTGCATTTCGCAGGTGTAAAGCCTGTGGCATGGGCAAAAGTTGTGCTGCCGATAGGTATTTCTTTTTACACCTTTGAAACCCTTACCTACGTAGTAGATGTTTACAGGGGTATTCACAAGCCCCTTCGGAATTTCTGGGACTACCAGCTTTACATCATCTTGTTCCCTAAGCTTATCGCAGGCCCCATCATCAGGTATCATGATTTCGCCGGGCAGATATACGATCATACCAACTACGAAACTACGGAAAACAGACTCAGCGGGTTATATCGTTTTTTCCTTGGCCTCGGCAAAAAAGTACTTATTGCGAACACAATGGGAGCTGCTGCCGATGTAATTTTCGCTTTGCCGCATGGCACTCTCTCAACGTCAACGGCCTGGTGGGGTGCGCTGAGCTATACTTTTCAGATCTATTTCGATTTTTCGGGTTATTCCGATATGGCTATCGGTTTGGGGCTAATGATGGGTTTCCGGTTTCCTGAAAATTTTAATAACCCCTACACCGCCCTTTCCATCACCGATTTCTGGCGGCGCTGGCATATCACGCTGGGGTCGTGGATGCGCAACTATCTCTATATTCCACTCGGGGGCAATAGGGTAGGCAGCAAATGGCGCTTGTATTTTAACCTGTGGCTTGTTTTTCTCGCGTCGGGCTTATGGCACGGTGCAGCATGGGGTTTTGTGTTTTGGGGTGCTTATCACGGTTTCTTTCTGGTGCTCGAGCGCTTGTTCCTCGGGCGCTGGCTGGCTAAGCTTGGCAAGGCAGCA
>CAILMA010000446.1 GCA_903835145.1 uncultured Bacteroidota bacterium | reverse complement strand
GTTAGTATTTAGTACTTAGTCGAAAGCTGTTTTGTACTTCTAATTTAGAAGTAGCTAGCCGTGACTGGTCGCACTGTTCGTTGGTGATTTGTTAGGCGGTCTTGATGTTTAGTTTCTTATCAATGAAATTAGGTCACAGTTAGGCAAAATATTTAAACGCAAAGTTCGCAAAGCAAAGCGCAAAGAAGGCGCAAAGAATATTATGTGTCTTTGCGTAATTTTTTGAGACCGCAATGAAATAAATATGAAAAGAATCTTTGCGCCTTCTTTGCGTAGCCTTTGCGTTCTTTGCGGTTAACCTTTTTGGTTCTTGCTTGTCCAACTTAGGAAGAATGACAAAATAAATCCCAGCATCTGACTTGCTCTTTTCCATTTCTGCATCTTTGCAATCCCGCCCTTCAAGCCGGATAAATAACTCATTATTCGCAGATTTTGCGCCTCGTATAAAAGAAAAATAGCTGCGCTATATGGTAGGATTTGTTTCATCAATGTTCCTTTGGAAGAAATATAACCAAGAATAAAAAATCCCGGTTGCTGGTGGGCAACCGGGATTTTTATATTGTGTTACTTGCTGCCAATAGGGCAGGGTACTTATTTTTTGAACTGAGGAATGAGGTCCTGAGCAAGTTTTACCATTTTGGCAATACCATCTTCAGGGAGCGCACCTTTCTTGAATTCTTTCAGTACATCAGGAAGTTTCATTTCCATCTGTTGCAGGAATATTTCTTCGAATGCTTTGATGTTTTTCACCGGTACTTCACGTAATAGGTTATTAGTACCGAGGTAGATAATGGCAACCTGTTTTTCAACGGAATATGGGTTGTACTGTAATTGTTTCAGGATTTCCACGTTACGGCTACCCTTATCAATGATGTTTTTAGTTGCAGCATCGAGGTCTCCACCAAACTTCGAGAATGCTTCCATTTCTCGGTAAAGTGCCTGGTCAAGTTTAAGGGTACCTGCTACTTTCTTCATTGATTTGATCTGAGCATTACCACCTACACGGCTTACGGAGATACCTACGTTGATCGCAGGGCGTATGCCGGAGTTGAAAAGGTTAGACTCAAGGAATATCTGGCCATCGGTGATGGAGATAACGTTTGTTGGGATGTATGCTGATACGTCACCTGCCTGAGTTTCGATGATAGGAAGGGCGGTAAGTGAACCACCACCTTTCACCATGTGCTTGATGCTTGCAGGGAGGTCATTCATTTGCCTTGCAACTTCATCATTGTTAATCACCTTTGCAGCGCGCTCAAGCAAGCGGCTATGCAGGTAGAATACGTCACCAGGATAAGCCTCACGACCCGGAGGGCGACGGAGCAGAAGAGATACCTCGCGGTAAGCAACAGCCTGTTTTGAAAGGTCATCATAAACAACCAATGCAGGCCTTCCTGTATCGCGGAAGAACTCACCGATAGCAGCGCCGGAGAACGGAGCGTAGAACTGCAGTGGAGCAGGATCGGCAGCTGATGCGCAGACGATGATGGTGTAAGCCATAGCGCCGGCATCTTCCAGTGTTTTCATAACACCGGCAACTGTAGATGCTTTCTGACCAATAGCTACATATATACAATAAACAGGTTTTCCTGATTCGAAGAATTCTTTCTGATTGATGATGGCATCAATACAAATAGCGGTTTTACCTGTCTGGCGGTCGCCAATAACAAGTTCACGCTGGCCACGACCAATAGGAATCATGGCATCGATAGCCTTAATACCTGTTTGCAGCGGTTCTTTTACAGGCTCACGGAAGATAACGCCAGGTGCTTTACGCTCCAGTGGCATTTCATAAAGCTGTCCTGACAAAGGACCTTTACCGTCGATTGGCTCACCGAGCGTGTTTACTACACGGCCAACCATACCTTCACCTACTTTTACCGAAGCGATTTTAGATGTGCGGCGCACCCTATCTCCTTCACGAATTGACATATAGTCACCCATCAATACCACACCAACATTATCTTCTTCAAGGTTAAGTGCGATGGCTTTTACACCGTTGTCGAACTCAACGAGTTCACCCTGGCGAACACCATTTAAACCATATACGCGGGCGATACCATCACCAATCTGCAATACGGTACCTACTTCTTCCAGGCTTGCAGCGCTGTCAACGTTGCTCAATTGCTGACGCAATATCGCCGATATTTCATCCGGTTTAATATTAACCATATAATTTATGTTTATTAGTATTTGTTTTCTTTACTCCGGGTTTTATTTTTTGGGTTCTTTACAACTATCTGTATGTTCACCTTTATTTCTTTCCCGCTATTCTTTTTTTTATCAATTGATAGTCATTCGCTTTTTGCCAATGATTACATCTTGCTAACGTAGCTGTAGTCAACTATGTTAGATTTAATATCGTTGAGTTTTTTCTTAACGCTGGCATCAAATAACTGATCTTCAACCTGTAGAACAAAGCCGCCGATAAGTTGTTCGTCAACTGAAGATTTAAGGTCGATAGTAGCACCTGGCATAAAGCCTGCAATTTTACTCAAGACTGTATCTTTCATTTTCTCATCCATAGCCACGGCAGTAGTTAATGTTACCGTGCGGATATTTTTAAGTACGTTGTACTGGCCTATAAATGCTTTTGCAATATGGGCAAGGTTTTCTTCCCTTCCCTTTGTTACCAGAAGATTTATAAAACCTTTTGACAGCTCGTGCATAGCGTCTTTTACGACGGCATTTATTGCACTTTGCTTCTTGCTTCCGGAAATTACCGGGCTGCGTAGCATAGCATCAAAATCGCTGCTTACATTGCAAATATGGTCCAGAAGCCTGATGTCACTTAAAGTGGCTTCAAGGCAATTCCTTTCTATAGCGAGGTCAAGCAATGATTTTGCATATCGTGCCGCAAGACGGGGGTTCTCCATGTTTTGTTTATTTAACAGACCGGTGATAGTGCTACCAACGGCATATTTATTTTAGTAATTGTTGATTATTGGAATAGGGAGTTGATACAGCAGCTGAAGTATTAGTTCAGCTTAATTTCTTTTGCAAGCATGCTCATGTAAGCTTCCTGGCCTTCAGCTGCGTTCAGCTGTTTGCGAAGGATTTTCTCAGCTACTTCAATAGCAAGAGAACCGATTTCATTTCTAACTTCGGTCATTGCGGCATTCTTCTGCTGGTTG
>CAILMA010000445.1 GCA_903835145.1 uncultured Bacteroidota bacterium | reverse complement strand
GTTTCAACATACTCGCTGAAAACAACCTGAAAGCGTTGCATACGCTACTGGAATCTTCGGCTGCGCAAAAGAATGCGCCAGCAGGAAGTCTGGTTCAAAAAGTAGGCGATTTCTACCGCACCGGTATGGATAGCGCCGCAATTGAAAAAGCAGGAATTAACCCAATAAAGAAAATTCTTGCGCGTATCGATAACATTAAGGACGCTCAGGGCGTGCTTAGCGAAGTTGCTATGGAGCAAACTATGGGCATAGGTCAGCTGTTTGGCTTTGGTATTTCGCCTGACGATGAAAACGTAACCAAGGAAATCTGCCAATTCGGGCAGGGTGGCTTGGGTATGCCGGGGCGCGAATACTACTATGACAACGACGAACGCACAACCAAGGTAAGAGAAGCATACAAACTTTACATTCCCCATGTACTCGAAATGATGGGCGAAGACAAAGCCACTGCAAAGAAAGATGCAGAGGAGATCTTCAAGTTCGAAATGACGCTTGCAAGTGCATCGCTTACAAGGGTACAACTTCGTGACCCTATAAAACTGTACAACAAGTTTAACATCGAAGGCATATCTAAATTGACTCCCGGCTTCAACTGGAAAGCGCTGTTTGCAGGTCTTAAAGTAGGTAAAGAAGATTCATTGATTGTTGCCGTACCAGATTTCTTTACTGAAATAGGCAAGCAAATGACCGCAACGCCTATCAATACATGGAAAAAATACCTGAAATTCCACCTCGTGACCAGCATGTCGCCCTACCTGAGCAGCAATTTCAATGAAGCCCGTTTCGATTTTTATGGTCGCACAATGCGCGGACAGAAAGTACAGGATGCGCGTTGGAAACGTGTATTACATGAAGTAGATGGTTCTGTCGGTGAATTACTCGGACAACTTTATGTAGAAAAATACTTTAAACCAGAAGCTAAAAAACGCATGATGGTGTTGCTGAATAACCTTCAGGCAGCATACAGCGAGCGTATACAGAAACTGGACTGGATGAGCAGCGATACCAAGAAACTTGCATTGGTTAAGTTGAACACTATAATGAAGAAAATTGGCTATCCTGACAAATGGAAAGACTATAGTGCGCTTACCATTGTTGGCAACAACTATGTAAAAAATGTACTGGAGTCATCTGCATGGGAATATAATTTCGAACTTGGCAAGCTGGGTAAACCAGTTGATAAAATGGAATGGGGTATGACACCTCCAACCGTTAATGCGTATTACAATCCTGCATTCAATGAAATCGTTTTCCCTGCCGGTATCCTCCAGTTCCCATTCTTCGATGAGAAAGCTGATGATGCGGTGAACTACGGTGGTATAGGTGCGGTAATTGGTCATGAAATCACCCATGGTTTTGATGATCAGGGCCGCCTTTACAATGCTGAAGGTAACCTTTCTAACTGGTGGAAAGCTGAGGATTCAGCTCACTTTGTGCAGAAAGCTGATGTTGTGGTAACACAGTTCAACAAAATAGTAGTGTATGATACCTGCCATGCCAATGGTAGCCTTACAGAAGGCGAAAATCTGGCTGACCTCGGTGGTATAAATATTGCCTACGAGGCATTTAAGAAAACTGCACAAGGCAAGAGCAACGAAAAAATAGATGGTTTTACTCCTGATCAGCGTTTCTTCCTGAGCTGGGCCCAGGTATGGCGTGCTAACACCACTCCTGAGGAGCTGGCTAACCGCTTGAAAACTGACCCACACTCACCAAGCGAGCTTCGTGCCAACGTGCCTGTGAGCAATGTAGAAGCTTGGTATAAAGCATTTAATATTAAACCTACGGACAAAATGTACCGTCCGGAAAGCGAGAGAGCAAGGGTTTGGTAATCCTTCCATTTTCATCAATACGCATAAAAAAATCCGCAGTTCAGCTGCGGATTTTTTTATGTACTAACTATTTCGAAAACAAAGTGGAAGCGGTATCAAATACCAGTCAACCTGATACCTGAACAAGGCTATCTATTTGTCCGTGATTCTTAGTGTCAAAGACTTTGGGGTCATCTGGTTCGGACCTCTTCTGATGTGTATTTCATCTATCACGATACGGCCATTTTTCATTTCCCGTATTTTGCTAATTTCTTCATCTGTAAACTTAGTACCCTTTGTAAAAATACCATCTGAAATTTTACCGCCATCTAATGCATAGTGGAATTTAAAATCAGTAATTACAGAAACAGGGTCCAATACCACAACTCTTGGGTTATCAAGCACCTGCTGCACAGTAGCGGCACCTCCACTTATAGCACCTATCCTTACTACAGGCTCTGGCATATCTGATTTGTTTTGTGCGAAATTGGCATTAGACAAGAGCAATGCTGGCAGTACAAGTAAAAAACGCATTCTTTTCATAAATAAAATTTTAATAAAATTATACACCTTTAGCCAAAAAATCAAAGAAACGGCAAAAAATCTTTTATAAAAAATACAAAAAACTGCCCATTTTAACCGGCGGTTTATCCATTTATTTCAAAATAGAAGGAATTACAGACATGTTGCACCGAGCATCTGTTGGATATTCCGGGCGAACCAGCTGATCAAATTGAAATTCCAAGGCCGGAATATGAATATGGAAAGAAGTGCAACGAACAATTTAGTGCCAGAACATGTACCCTACCCTCTTATCTCCGTCAGTGCATTTACCAGCACATCAAGTTCGTCGGTGGTGGTAAATAGATTGGGGGTTATCCGGCAGCCGTGCACCCCGGCTCCATCAATAGCAACTGTGTAAATCTTGTATTTGTCCAGTAACAATTTTGCGAGGTCGCCGGGCTTCATTCCTTTTATGCCAACGTTGCCAATCCCGCAGGAGCGGGTGTGGTCAGCCGGGGTATTTATGACCAGGTGTTCCATTTTCCTTACCTTATCCAGCCAGTAATTTTGAAGGTAGCGGAGGCGGGCTTCTTTACGGTCGGCTCCTATATTTTTATAGTATGCAATCGCATCGCTTACGGTAAGGTCAATAGCTACCGGATTAGTGCCGGTATGGTTTAGCCGGGCTATATCGTCGTCTTTTTTACCTGCTTCAGCAAAAAGCGGCCATACGTTTGGGATGTGGTCTTTCTTTACGTAAAGCATGCCGGCGCCCAGCGGCACGCTCAGCCACTTGTGCAGGCTACAACCGTAGTAGTCACAATTGAGGTCCGTTATTTTGAATTTGATGTGTGCGAAAGCATGTGCACCATCCACCATCACGGGTACCCCCTTGCGGTGTGCCATATCACATATTTTACGCACGGGCAGTATGTGCCCGGTTATGTTTATCATGTGGCACACCATCAGTAATTTCGTCCTTTTTGTAATTGCATTCTCGTACAGCGCCACTATTTCCTCGTCAGTGCTCGGGTCAGTCGGTATGCTTATAATTTTATTTACAGTGCCATATCGTTTCGCCACTTGCTTGAACATATCAAGCATGGCTCCGTAATCCTGTTCTGCCATCACAGCCTCGTCACCTTCTTTCCAGTTTTGGCCGCTGATAATCATATCCAGCGATTCAGTCGTGTTCCGCGTAATCACTAATTCGTCTTCACTGCAGCCGGCAAGCTCGGCCAATTGAGCGGCGGCCGCTTTCTTGTTGTCAAACTGAACCGTGCGCATATAATACGTCCCCTGCAGGTTCACTTCACGAATATGATCCATGTATTTATCAAGTATCTCCCTCGGCTGAATACAATAGTATCCATTCTCCAGGTTGATATAGTCTGGCTTCAAGGTATACATACCGCGCACCTGTTTCCAAAAATTTTCGTCATCCGGAGCGCCACCTTCGGTAGGTAGTTCAGGATATGAATCATTGGCTCTGCCAAATGCCGAAAGACCGGCGATACTGGCAATGCCAAGGAGTGCAGATTTTTTGAGAAAAGTGCGTTTGTTCATTGCTATTTATTTTTTAAAGACTTCATATGCTTCAAGTACGTCGGAAATTATCTCATCTGCATAAATTACTTCATTAAGTTTGTCTCTGTCTTTTTCAAACAAGGATATCACTTCATTCTTCAAATCAATATTTTCGTCCCAAAATTCCTTACTCGATCGCAAAACATTTTTTAGCAGATCACCCGGATAAAAATCACCTTCTGCGAAAAGATTTTCTCTAAGTCTATTAATGGCAAGTGGCACTAAAATAGGCAAAGCAATATTCTGACCTACCAT
>CAILMA010000444.1 GCA_903835145.1 uncultured Bacteroidota bacterium | reverse complement strand
TTGCCCAAGTTTACCTGCAATCCTGTCTAATAGTTCTCCTATTGCTGTACCGTTGCCACCTTCGGTAAAATCCCAAAGTGAATCTTGAATACTTGTAACATCTTCTACTATTGTCGCTTCCAATACAAAGACCTCAATACCCAATGCAGGTGTTATTGTGGATATTTTTAGTTCAAACAGTTTAAACAAATGTGTAACATTTCGAGAGGGTCGGTTTGTGCCTATTTCGATTTGCTGCACAATGCCATCTATCCTATGGCACTTAAACACGCACTTTCTTAACCCCTTTTCTTCTTTGGTAAGACGTGAGCAGGTTCTTTCCAATAACTGCCGTAATGCAATCTCTATACCTGTTGCCGTTCTGATAGGCTCAAGGCTGGGCAATCGTTCCTGATAGGGTTCTGTGGGTTGTATAGGTTCAATAATTTCATGTTCCCAACCTAATGCCTGCCCAAGTCTTGTAAGCAGCAAATCGCCAAAACGCCTGCGTAATGCTTTATGCGGCATGTTGATAAAACTTTGGATTTGGTACAACCCTAATTTCTCAAGGCGTTCCAGCATAGAAGTCTCAAGGCGAAGTGCGGCAGGCGGTAGGGATAACAAGGCTTCCATTTGTTGGAATGGCTCAACAATGGGTGAACCTTGCCCGAAGTGCGATATTGCCCATGCCGCGCCAATGTTATCTGCTATTGCTACTCTAACATCATATCCAAAGCCGTTCAGCTTGGCAAGAATATCTTTTAAGTAAGGCTTTTCACCACCCCAAAGGTGAGGGCAACCGCTAACGTCAAGCATTAACCCGTCTGGCCTGTAAACGGCAACAACAGGTGTATATCGTAAGCACCATTCAGCAATATTGTAAAGTAACTTTTCTGCTAATTCGGGTTGGTCGTCAAAGACTTGCAGCGTTGGTAAAATAGCGCGGCAATCTGCAACAACCATACCTGCATCAATGCCTTTTGCTTGGGATAAAGCATTAGCCGCTTTTATAACCATACGCCCATGTTCAGGCGCGGCCATTACAAACGGAATATCTTTAAGGGCTGGTTGGCGGCGAACCATCCAGTCTGTCGTTAAATGCCGGAACCATATAGAGACATAGCGTTTGCGCATACTAACCAGCTTTTCTTTTTTGGATTTCCTGAATAGTAAATGTCTGTTGCGCTATCTGCCTGAAATGGTCTCCCGACCATTCAACTTGCCAAGTACCAGGTTTGCCATTCCGCACCTTTTCTAACTGCACGTTCCAGCGTGGAAATCCTACGCCCGGCAGCCCGGCTGTTTCACTGGCAAGCGGCCTGATTTTCCACCGGGTAACGCATGCCGTAACATTTTCCTTTTTAGGGCTGTAACGATGTATAAAACCTGTTACCCGGCTTTGCTCAACAGCAAGTTGCAGCCGTCTTGTTTCTGTAAAAGAAAGTTCTGTTAGTTCGCCAACAACAACTGAAAGAGCATTGCATTTAAGGGCTTCTTCAATAGCCCAAAGGACATCTTTCTGCCGTGCCAAGTCAATAAAAAATATTTGCTCAGGGGCTATGCCAAATAGATTCAATGCAGGCGGGTATATGGTTCTTTTACTGCTTACCCAAACGGCTGTACCTTTCTTTATCAGGTGGCTAATAAGTCCGGCCATAAATCCATTGGTTGCTGCCGCATCTTCTTTGGCATTACTGATAAACTCATGTACCGCACCCAAAGGAAAAGTTTGGTCGGGAAATGCCTTCTCAACTTCCCATAGGCCAGTATTCAGGCTTTGGCCTGATACCTTTTTAAGCCTTTGCATGGAAAGCACTTCCCTTTGCAGTTGTAGAATAATATCTTGTTTCGCCAGTTCCACTATCAAAAATTTTCCTACATTTGTTGCTATTGGCAACAATGTTATGTTTCCAATAATAACAACATAAAATGATACCTGCAAAAATATTTTTCCACAATAATATCCGGCTGCTCCGGGAACGCAAGAAAAAAAGCCAGGAAGAACTGTCGGCAGACCTTGATTTATCAAGGAATAAGCTGCAAGCATTGGAATCTGGTAAGACGGTCAACCCAACGGCTCTTGACATGATTAAATTTTCCGAATACTTTAAAGTAAGTGTGGATAGCTTGCTAAAGGTTGACTTAACCAAGTTAGGAGAATTGAAATTAAAGGAACTCTTGGCCGGGAATGATGTGTACATGACAGGCAGCAAACTCCGTGTCTTGGCAATTACGGTAGATAAGAATAACAAAGAAAACACGGAGTATGTACCTGTGAAGGCAAAAGCGGGTTATATGGCAGGATATAATGACCCGGAATACATTGCCGGGCTTCCCAAGTTCAGCTTGCCAAACCTGCCGAAATCAGGAACTTTCAGAATGTTCCCAACAACCGGAAATTCAATGTTGCCAATACCCGAAAACAGCGAAGTTATTGCCCAATATGTGCAGGATTGGAAAAGCATGAAACCTGATACACCGTGTATAGTTATCCTCAAAGGAGAGCAGGATTTTGTGTTTAAACTGGTAACTATACACGAAGGTGGAACCGTTCTGCTCAAGTCGCTGAATAGTGCCTACAAGCCATACCAATTAACCAGCGACGATGTGTTAGAGATATGGAGATATTACAAGCATCAGACGGGGACCTTGCCATCAGTAGAAACAGATTTACAGGAGTTAAAAACTCTGATTTTGGATTTGGGTATGCGCATTCCTTGATGCAAATCTCCATGAGCGAACGTTTCTTGCGGTAATGATCACTTCTGAGCCGAATCGTATAGACGATTTTTCATTCATGCTTATGGATGCTATGTTTGAAAAACCACTAAAGTATCCTGATTGCCATGTTCGAATGCACTTGATAATGATGGCATTAAATGAGGATACTGAAAACCTACCGGCTGTAAATAAAATGAAAAAAGCTTACTTTGATCAACTGATGCAAAGTATCGGAGATCTGATTTTCAATTTTGACTTTACGCCACTTTAAATAGGATTGTCCCGTTGTTCTTGCTTTATGCAATGCCCTTACCTGCAAACTCCCGCAGCAAATTTGCGCACGGAATAGCTCCTAATTCAATAAAATTCAAAATTCGCAAAATGTCCCCCCGTCACTTCCTATTCTCACAAACCACCAGATAATACCCCCACTTGTTTTTGTGGTAGGCTTTTTTCTGGGCAAAACCGGTTTTGTAGTGGGTTTTGGAGAAGGCGCTGGCATTGTATATGAGGTTGTAGGCCTTGGTGCCTACCCAGCCTATGTAGCTGGCCAGGTACATTTTGTTCACAGATTTTAGTACTTCCTTGCTCACGTTTTCAAGTTTGGTCACCTTAAAAGATGATTTTCCGGCTGTTTCGTGCAGCTCATCTATCGATAAAATGTCTGACATGGCCCAGCCATTTAGCATTGTCAGCATATCGGGTTCCTTGGTTATATCGTAGCCCTCGGGTTTAAAAATATCAGCTATGAGTATTTTGCCGCCCGGTTTTATTATGCGCTTCATTTCATTGAAAAACAACGTTTTATCCGTTGCTGTTTCCATGCTTTCTATGCACCACGCTATATCAAATGTATTGTCGGGGAAATTGGTTTTGGTATAGTCCTGCTGAGAAAAAGAAACCTTGTCGCCCACGCCCTTCTTTTTAGCCAGCTCGGTAGCTGTGCCAACCTGTTTTTCACTCAGGGTAATGCCCCTTACGGTGCAGCCCTTGTGCTTTGCAAGGTATATGCTGGAGCCACCTATGCCACAGCCCGCATCAAGCACCAGGTCGGTTGGTTTTACCTCGCCCAGGTTCATCAACTTGAAATTAGAATTCAATACAGCTGCGGCAATATCTTTTGTGCTATCATCCCAAATGCCATAGTGCAGCCCCATTCCTTCTTCAAGTTTCCAGTGCATACGGTAGTGCACCTCGGTCTGGTCGTAGTAATTCTCAATATCCTTGTTGGTAAAAAGCTTCATCCGGTTTCTTTAAAAATACAAAAGTAACATTACTTCCACACTACCGCAAACCCTCGGCTTATATTGCCCGCGCAGTGCCCGGAAACCGGGTGGGGCAGCGCCAAAATAACAACACACAAATAACATTTGGCATTGGGGAAAAGTTCTGTTTAACCTATTAACCAATTAGTCTTACATTTGCGCAATTTGTTTTTACATGGGAATTATACAGAATAATAAACCTGCCTGGTTGCTGCTGAAAGATGGCGCCATTTTTAAAGGAAAATCAATTGGTGCACAGGGCACTGCAGGCGGTGAAATTTGTTTCAATACCGGTATGACCGGCTATCAGGAAGTGTTTACCGACCCATCTTACACAGGTCAGGTGCTTATTATGAATAATGCCTACGTAGGTAATTATGGCGTAAAAGACGTAGATGTGGAAAGTGACTCTGTGAAAATCAGTGGCCTCATTTGCCGCAATATCTCTCACAGGTACTCCCGCATGACCGCAACCGATAGCCTCGAAAACTACCTTACGCAAAACAACATAGTATCTATATACGATGTGGATACGCGCGCACTTGTGCAGCACGTTCGCAGCAAGGGTGCTATGAACTGTGTTATCTCTACGGAGTTCAGCGACCCTGAAGCTATGCAGCGCGCCCTCGATCAGGTGCCCGATATGTCGGGCCTCGAGCTATCTTCGCAGATATCTACCAAGGAAGCCTATTACTCCGGCAACCCCGATGCAGCTATAAGAATTGCCGTACTTGACCTTGGTGTTAAGCGCAATATCCTGAATTGCATGGTGGAGCGGGGTGCATACCTCAAAGTATTTCCTGCCAAGACTTCTATTGAAGAAATGCAGGCATTTGCGCCACATGGTTACTTTGTATCTAATGGTCCCGGCGACCCTGCGTCAATGGATTATGCCATAAAAACCGTTGAAAATATCCTTGCAACAAATATTCCGTTGTTTGGTATCTGCCTCGGTCATCAGTTGCTGGCGCGTGCCAATGGCATCACCACCTTCAAGATGCACCATGGTCACCGCGGGCTCAATCACCCAGTGAAAAACCTGATTACCGGTATATGCGAGATCACCACCCAGAACCATGGTTTCGGTGTTGATCCTGAGTCGGTAAAGCAGTGCAGCAATGTAGAAGTAACGCACCTTAATCTGAATGATGGCTCTATTGAAGGTATCAGGATGAAGGATAAGGCAGCCTTTTCTGTGCAATACCACCCGGAGGCTACACCGGGCCCCCACGACAGCCGCTATTTGTTCGATGATTTTATCAGACTCATTAAGGCAAATTAATAACAGTGCATAGGTATGCGGTTAGTTTTTTAGCCCATCCTGTTGCTATTTTTTTTACTTTCATGTTATTATTTACAACTTACTAAACTATTAAATGAAACAAGAGAAGATATTGATTCTTGGCGCAGGCGGGCAAATAGGTGTTGAACTTACATTCGCACTGCGTAAGCTATATGGTGAGTCCAATGTTTTTGCCTCAGATATACGGGAAGCCCATCCCTTGCTGAAAGATTCAGGCCCTTACGTAATCCTCAACGCCATGGATGGCCAGGCCATTCATGAGCTGGTAAAAAAGGAAGGAATTACCCAAATCTATCTTCTCGCAGCCCTGCTCTCTGCCACCGGCGAAAAAATGCCGCAGCGGGCATGGGATATCAATATGCAAAGCCTGCTCCAGACTCTGGAGCTCGGTGTGCAGGAGAAACTCACGAAAATTTACTGGCCAAGCTCCATTGCTGTCTTTGGCCCAACAACACCTACTACCGATACTCCTCAAAAAACAATTATAGAGCCGCGCACCGTTTATGGCATAAGCAAGTATGCCGGTGAGTTGTGGTGCCAGTACTACAACCAGCGCTGGGGACTCGATGTAAGAAGCATCAGGTACCCGGGCCTTATTAGCTGGAAATCTGAGCCGGGTGGGGGAACAACCGATTATGCCGTTGAGATCTACCACGAAGCACTCAAACACAAGAAATATACGTGCTTCCTTTCAGAAAATACCTATCTGCCTATGATGTACATGGATGACGCTATTCGCGCCACTATTGAGCTCATGGAAGCCCCTGCTGACCTGCTGAAGACCAGAATGGCCTACAACATTTCGGCAATGAGTTTTGCACCGAAAGAGATAGATGAAGCCATCAAAAAACATATTCCCGATTTTGCAATCGACTACAATCCGGATTTCCGCCAGCAGATTG
>CAILMA010000443.1 GCA_903835145.1 uncultured Bacteroidota bacterium | reverse complement strand
CAGCCCAGAAAGTCTCCAGTCGTATTTGAACGAATATCATTTCAGGTTTAATCGCAGAGGGTTCATGAAATCAATTTATCACAAGCTTATGCTGCGATGTATTCTCGAAAAACCAATGCCATACGGAAAACTTATACTTTGTGAAGTAAATACCTAATCCTATAAATTAATAGCCGTTGGAATTACAATACGCTATATATGGGGCAATAAATTATTTTACTGTGGGGTGTATTTCATCTATAATTGTACCCCATACTCCCGCATTTCTATGAAAAAGTTGCTTGTAAATCTGCTTTGTTTTTGTTTTTTGTTTCATTTTAGTTACGCTCAGATTTACCCTCATGAGCAAGCTGAACTAAACTTCAGATTGATTGGTTTTAGGTATCGATTGGAGGAGAACGCACGCCACGTGCAGCTGGAAATTGCCAGGGGCTCATTAAATACTGAAGATTCTTTTTTGTTCAATATTTGTACAACAATAGAATGTGCGGCAGATAGTGTAATAGCCGAAGTCCCTGAATTCGGGAAGAACTACACCTGGCGGCTCAGGTATCAGACAGGAGTCAACCAATGGGAGCGGTCGCCTTTTCACCATTTTTCAACGCTGAGTTTCAGTAGTGTTGATACCAGTAAATTCCGTTTAAGGGTAACTCAAACTGCAAGTGCCTATAAGGACGCATATGTGTTTCTTGATGGCACAGCTGCTCTTTGCGACATGAAGGGGAATCCTGTTTGGTTTCTTCCGGAATTTTCCGGTGGAATGAATGAACAAATCACCGACCTCAAAATGACGGATGCCGGAACAATAACCTATATAAGTGGCGACAAGAGTATTTTTGAAATTAATTTCAAGGGCGATATTTTGTGGAAAGGGCCCGAAAATGGTGACCCGGACCGCGACAGGCATTACCACCATGAGTTTTCGAGATTGCGAGGCGGTAACCTTATGGCTTTAAGAACTGAGCCGGTAGAATGGACTGCGAACGCGACTAATGAAAAAACAGCGGGTCTTTACAAACTAAAAGTGGCTAAATTCGGTGTCAATAGCATTGACACACACACATTCCCTTTTTCTTTACTTACACAATACGATAGGTCTGGCAAAATAACGTGGGAATGGAGTTTTTTAGATTATTTTAATAAATCTGACTTGTTTAAAAATTGTCCACCTGGTTTAAAAAATAGCTTCGATGCTCATCCAAATTCATTTTATTTTGATGAGAAGCACCATGTGATTTATCTGAGTCTTAGAAATATTAACCGGATTCTGGAGATCGACTATCCGTCAGGAAAAGTGATTCACACATACGGTGAAATTTTTGATCACGCTAAAAATTCGGATAAGAATATTCCAGAATTCCGTGGGCAGCATAGCTGTAAAGTTACAGATGGCAGGGTTCTCTATATGTATAACAATAACGTGAATGACACCAATTCTCACCCTGAAGTGCTTATGTACAAACTGCCGGAAGGCAGCGGGAAATACTTAAACGAAATTTGGCGATATAGTTTCCCTTTAGAGACACTTAACGGGCGTGAATTCATGTCCGTTGGCTTCACCAGGGGAGGAAATGTGGAGGCACTTTCAGATAGCTTGGTATTTGTCTCCATGGCAAGTCCCTACAGCCAAATGTTTATTCTAAGCAAAGACAAACAAATAGAGTGGAGCGCAATTGCCGAGGTTTGGAACGCCGTTAAGAAAGAGTGGGAGATGCTGCCGCAGTATAGGGTGAGCATTATACCAAGCCGTGCGCAACTTGAAAAAATGATATGGGCATCCGATCCAAAACAATAGGTCGAAAGGCATTATAGCATAAAAAAATAAGCAACCCGAAAGAGTTGCTTATTTTTAATAATAATATAAAGACAGGAATTAAGCGATTTCAACTTCAGCGCCTGCTTCTTTAAGTTTGTTTGCGATATCTTCAGCTTCGCCTTTGCTGATACCTTCTTTAACGTTTTTAGGAGCGCCGTCAACGAGTTCTTTCGCTTCTTTAAGTCCGAGACCAGTAAGATCTTTAACGATTTTCACAACGTTAAGTTTAGATGCACCTGCACTCTTCAACACTACGTTGAAAGATGTTTTCTCAGCTGGAGCAGCAGCAGCTTCGCCACCACCTGCAACAACTACAGCAGCAGCAGCAGCTGGTTCGATACCGTAATCTGATTTTAATACGTTAGCTAATTCCTGTACTTCTTTTACAGTAAGAGCAACTAATTGTTCGGCTAATGCTTTAACGTCTGCCATTGTATGATTTTTTAAAATTGTTTTAAGTGAAAAATTGTTTGTAAAAATTACTTAATATTATATTGACTTGGAAGCCGGATTTTGTTGATTCAAGTAACGTTGGCGACTAAGCCTGCATTACCTGAATACTGGTTTTTATTCTGCAGCTACAGCTTCTGCAGCGCCTTCGTGGTGGTGCAACAATGCAGCCAATACGCGCTGAGCAGGTGATTGCAGTAAGCCGATAACTTCACCGATAAGTTCATTCTTGGTCTTAATCTTAGTAAGATTAGAAAGTTCGTTATCGCCGGTAAAGATATCAGTGCCAATTAACGCAGCTTTCAGAACTGGTCTGTCAGCGCTTTTTGGGTCTTTACGGAAAGCAGAAAGAATCATAGCTGGTTCTTTTGGAGAATCAGAGAACATAAGGGCAGTTACGCCTTTCAGTGATTCATAAAGACCTGCATATTTCGCATCGTTAAAGCTTTCAAGTGCTTTCTGGATGAGACTATTTTTTGCAACTTTCAGTTCTACGTTCTTTTCGAAGCATAGACGACGCAGTTTGCTCACCTGTGCTACCGTTAAAGATTCGGTATTAGTGATATAAAAATTGTCGTACTGAGAAAATTTTTCTTTCAGTGCAACAATAACTTCATTTTTTTGAGCTGGTGTCATTTTTTTAAAATTTGAATATTTGACAATCCGGCGATTTGATGATAATCTAAACTACCGCAGTTCTCAAATTGTTAATCAAGAATTTTTTTCACAGCCTTTTTTTAAAAGGCTAAATTGTTTTAGGCTACAGATTTAGTATCAATAGTTAAGCCTGGGCTCATGGTAGCAGCCATGCTAATGCCTTTCAAATAGGCACCTTTAGCGGTAGCTGGTTTCATGCGGACAAGGGTATTGATCAGCTCCTGAGTATTTTCTGCTATTTTCTGAGGAGCGAAAGATACGCGGCCTACAGATGCATGAATGATACCTGCTTTATCAATTTTGAAAGCAATTTTACCACCTTTTACTTCATTAACTGCGTTAGCCACATCGTTGGTTACAGTACCAGTTTTTGGGTTAGGCATAAGGTTACGAGGACCTAATATTTTACCTAATTTACCAATTTTAGGCATTACTGATGGCGTAGCAACTACTACATCAACATCTGTCCAACCGCTTTCAATTTTTTGAATAAATTCTTCAAGACCTACGAAGTCAGCGCCTGCTGCTCTTGCTTCTGCTTCCTTGTCAGGTGTGCATAATACAAGTACTCTTTTGGTCTTACCTGTACCGTGAGGCAGGTTCACCGTTCCGCGGATAGCCTGATCAGCTTTCTTTGGATCAACACCCAAACGGATGTGAACGTCAACTGAACTATCAAACTTAGTAAGGTTGATAGACTTAACTAAAGCTGATGCTTCAGCAAGCGTATAAGTTTTATTTTTATCAAGTTTAGCTTCTACAGCTTTTCTTTTCTTAGTAATTGCCATTGTGTGAAATGTTTAAATAAGGTGGATAATTAAGCCCATGGAGCGGTGCCTTCAACTGTAAAACCCATGCTACGTGCAGTACCTGCTACCATTTTCATGGCACTTTCCAGTGTAAAGCAGTTAAGATCAGGCAATTTGTCTTTGGCAATCTCTTCAACCTGTTGCCAGGTTACCTTACCAACTTTAATTCTGTTTGGTTCTTTTGAACCGTGTGGCTGCTTTGCAAGCTCCATCAGCTGAACTGCTGCAGGAGGAGTCTTGATTACGAAGTCGAAAGACTTATCGGTATAAACTGTGAGGGTTACCGGAAGAATTTTTCCGGCTTTATCCTGGGTGCGTGCATTGAACTGCTTGCAAAACTCCATGATGTTGACGCCCTTTGAGCCGAGCGCCGGGCCGATTGGTGGAGCGGGATTTGCTGCGCCGCCCTTTACCTGTAGCTTTACAAAGCCACTGATTTCTTTAGCCATTTTAATTTTTTTGGTGTTAACGAATTGGTTACTCCTTGTTACAGGATTACAACTCTTCCAAATGCAAACTTATAACAAGAGCAATATGAGAATTGGAGCGCAAAGGTAGGGAAAAAGAAAATGTAAAAAACAAAAGTGAAAAAATATTTTTTGACTTTTGTTTGACCGGCCCATCAATCTTTTAAAACTGCAAGTAAATAGGCATAACTGGTGTACTTGACTTAAATAGGGAATAGATAACCAGGAAGATCAAAAATACGGCGATATAGGCTACCATTGGTGCTTTTTGCAATTTTGGTATTACAATATCCGGCATTTTATCAGGTATGATATGCAGCAGGTAGCCCAGCAGCATCAGGTACATTACGTTATGATAGTTGTCCCAGAACTCGGGCCAAACGCCAAAAGAGAAATTGAAACAGATCTGGTGAATCATATCTGTCGCAATTTTGAAACTCGTGGCCTTAAAGAAGATCCAGCAGAAACAAACGAAAAGAAACGTCAGCAATTGAGCAAGTCCATTGTATATAATGGTGTTGTTGATTCGCTTAAAGGCGTTTCCTGTCATCTCCATCCATATCTTATGAATAGCAAGTGCACTACCATGCATGGCACCCCAGGCAATGAAGGTCCAGTTGGCACCATGCCAGAACCCGCCCAGGAGCATTGTAATGAACAAATGTATATAAGTGCGGAATTTTCCCTTTCTGTTGCCACCCAGCCAGAAGATGTACAGGTAATCCTTCAGCCAGCTGGAAAGGGAAATATGCCAGCGCCTCCAAAATTCCGTGATGGTCTTGCTTTGGTAAGGGGACAGGAAGTTAGGTGGAATAGTAATGCCAAGCCACCTTGCAACGCCAATAGCTACATCGCTATAGCCGCTGAAATCGCAATAGATGACAATGGCATAAGCCAGCAGGGCCATCAGGCACTCCAGCCCGGTGTGCAGTGATGGGTTATCAAAAACATAGTTCACGAGATTAAGCGTGAGGTAGTCTGAAATCACCAGTTTTTTAAACAAGCCGGAAACAATCAGGTAGAAGCCCTTCGCAAAATCATTTTGGTTGATGTTGTAAGGCTTATGCAGCTGGGGTATGAAGTCCTTTGCCCTTACTATGGGGCCCATCATTAATTTGGGAAAAAAGGATAGAAAGAGCAGGTAATGAATGAATTTCCTTTCCGGAACAAATTCGCCCCTGTAAACATCAATTGTATAACTGAGGTTCTCGAACGTATAAAAAGAAATACCAACCGGCAATAAAATATTAAGCGGATTAATATGGGTGGCAAGGAAGCCATTGCTAAAAGCAATAAAGAAGTTGGTGTACTTGAAATAGAACAACATTCCAAGGTTGATGATAATACTAAAACCAAGGAGTACATGTTTCCAGAACTTTCTCTTTTGCATGTAAATAAGGTTGGAAAGGGCATAGTCGGCTACAGCCGATATGAGCACCAAACCAACGAAATATCCGCTGGCCTTGTAAAAGAAATAAAGGGAGAACAAACTCACTATAAAACTCCTTACGAGGCTATAGTTGCGAAAAAGATAATAGAGACTTATGAATACGGCGAAGAAGTAAACAAAAAAGCCATTGTTGAACAACAGCGGATTTTTTGCATCGTAAAGAAACTGCTGCAGGAAGGCAGACAGGTCGAACTCGGGCAGCATTTTCAGACTAAAATCCAATTTTTATATTGATATTAATTGTTTTGAGAATTTACCTTCCTTACGGCCAGCACCCGGATAGGGTAGCTTGTTTCTGTTTTTACGGTTTCTACTTTTTTCCCCTGATTTAGGTTTACTGCGTAGGCTTTCTGCGGTCCGGCGTCCTGGTTGGTCCAGGCGCTTGCGCCATGGCCTATCTGCCTGAAGACACAGCTCATTTTTGCCTTTACAGGAACCCCCTTCAGGTCATAACCCTTACCCGCCGTGTAATTACTATTATAAAGCGTAAGCAGTTGGTCAGGCGTTGGCAATGCCCATTTTGAATTATTGACGGAGAGGTTCTTTGCCCATTCCACAGCTTCATCCCACGTGTAGTTTTTGTCTTCAGCCACGTACCACTCCAGGTTGGTTGTTTTATCAACAATGGTTTTAGCGGGTGTGATGGTGTAATTTTCTTTCTGCACTTCTTCAGCTGATGCTTTGCTATAGTCTTTCATGAAGGCATCAAATAGAATATTACCCAATATTTCTGCACCTCTCTGGTTAGGGTGAATATAGTCTTTGTTGGCAAGGGACGGGCTACAGCTGTCAGCCCAGCGCACAATGGTACCGGCACCTCCCATGCTTTTGTACATATTGAAGAAAGCGGACCCATTAACGTAGGCCACTTCCGCCTGGCTCCTCACCAGGTTATTAATACCCTTCGCAGTTTGCCAGTTGTCGCCATATTTGAATGCCCTGTCGGATGTGCTTATCAGCAGGAATTCTGCATTTGGCATAGCTTGTTGCAATTTTCTGAAAACGGGGATAATGTGTTTTTGAAACCAGCTGTAGTCGCTGTCATCGGGTCTGAACATGAGATTAGCCCCATATTCCATTACCACAAGGTCATAGGTGTTTTCTTCTTGCACTGCCTTTAGGAACGAAGAGTCAAGTTTGCCCAATTCTATACCTGTGATGCCCCTAAATGAAAAATTATCCACTACAATCCCGTTCTCAGGCTCTATACTTACACCATAAACCGGGATCTTCTCGTCATTTATACCGATATCAACTGTGTGGCTGGTACTATGGTCTAATAAAATGCGGTTGATTTTTTTTGTTG
>CAILMA010000442.1 GCA_903835145.1 uncultured Bacteroidota bacterium | reverse complement strand
GCGAAATGGCAAAGGCGTCGCCTGATGCTACTGGTCTTCCAACTTTCTGAATCAAGTCGGTAGTTACCATATCATTGGGTAATACACCCATATCTACAGGTTTGCCTCCCTGAATCACCCACAGTTGGTATTGCATTCCTTTTGGTGGCATTGGCAATGCATCCATCCTTACGTATGCCTCACCCTTGTCTTTACTCCAGTACAATGTTGCTGCCATAGGGTGCCCTTTAAGTACCGTATGCATCACAATTGTTTGCATAGCGGTATCAGCCATCATATCCTTTCCCTTGGTATAGTTATCTACAACTTTTGTCAATTCGGTTTGGGCAACCTGCAATGAATCCACTTTTTTTGCCATGGCAACCGTATCCTGTTTCTGCGCACTATTTTGGTACCAAAACAAGAGGTTGAGTGCCATACTGCCTACAAGCGCGGCCCATATTGCTGCATTGCTGAAGCGCGTATGCCTAAGAGCCGGCGAATCAGGTAACAACGGAATAATTAGCGCATCTTTCTTAGCTTCGGCGTTTGCTCCAATACTCGGGGAAGCTGCATTTTGATTGATAGCATCCCATATTTGATTCTGTAAACCAGCAGGAGGGTGAACGGCGGTAGCACCTGCAAACCCAAGCATAGCCTCCTCAATCGCAGCAACTTCTTGCACGAGCTCAGGATACCGCGCAATATCAGCCCGCACTTTAGCCTCTTCCTCAGGGGGAAGAGCACCAAGCACGTATGCTTCAAGATTGCCCGATTCTATGTATGCCTTGATGTCCACTTTGACTTTAATTCTTTTATTTGCTTAAAAACTGTTCTTCGAATATTATGATCAACTACTAAAAATTTCTCTCAATTGCCCTATTGCACTCCGCATTCGGGTTTTAACCGTCCCTAAAGGTATTTCCAACGTCTTCGATATCTCGTCCAAAGTAAATCCTTTGAAGTAGGCCAAACTTACTATTACTTCGTGTTCTGGTTTAAGATTTGCAACCATCTTCCTCAGGCCAATAGTGTCTGTCGCTTGCTCGGTAAGAAAACCTTCCTGCAAATTATCTACGATAGCACCATCAGAATGGATTTTGCCTTTCATAATCTCACCTTTTGAGCGAAGCTTATCTATTGCTGCATTCCGGGCAATATTAATCATCCATGTATATATACGGCCTTTTTGGGCGTTATATTGTCCTATATTGGTCCAGATTTTCACAAAAACTTCCTGTAGTACGTCGTTGGAAGTTTCCTGATCAGAAATGACTTTCAAAATAACACCGTATAATACAGCAGAATAGTTTTTATACAAATAGTTAAACGCATCCCTGCTTTGTTGTTTTAACAACAAAACAAGTTCCTCTTCACTGTATATGGTATTTAACGGAGGCAATTAGATTAGTTTATTTTGAAAGAAAGTTCACTCAAAGCTAAGTAGAAAAATCATTTCGGAAAAACCATTCTATAGTCGGTTTTCATCCTTCCGGAGCTGATATCGTCCAACTTCTTCTTGATTAATCGTTTTTTCAATTGTGAAAGGTAGTCAATAAAAAGCTTACCTTCTATGTGATCGTATTCGTGTTGTATAACTCTTGCAGTAATGCCGTGAAACACTTCTTCATGAGCAACAAAATTTTCGTCAAGATAACGCAACTTCACATTCTTAGGGCGGTGAATGTCTTCCCGCACTTTAGGAATACTGAGGCAACCTTCATTATACGCCCAGGTATCACCTGTTTCTTCTATTTTCTGAGCGTTTATAAACACCTGCTTAATGGGCTTCTCATTGGGATATTTCTCACGGTCTTCATCTTCAAAATCCTTCACTATCTGCTCTGTATCTATAAGAAACAAACGGATTGGTTTATTAATTTGAGGAGCTGCAATGCCCACACCATTACTGTTATAAACAGTATCCCACATATCTGCAATCAGCTTTTCAAGGCCGGGGTACTCCGCATTAATGTCTTCGCACACCTTCCTTAATACAGGATGGCCATATGCCACTACAGGTAAAATCATGAACTAAAAAATAGTTTTAAAGGGCGCAAGTTAAGGAATTTTACGCGTGATGTAGGTGTACCGGGCATTGATACAAAATAAATTAACTTATTAGGGGAAGAAACCGATGCGAATAGTAGAAATTTACGTTTTGGCATTGTTATTGTTACTCCCAGTTCTATAGACGAATTTCATTGAAAAAATTATGAAAACGACACCAATATTGGTATTATTTTTACTTATGTACGTATCCTTAGCAGCCGCACAAACTGTGCAACTGGAAAACAGCACGCAAAAAAACTGGTCGGGCGGCG
>CAILMA010000441.1 GCA_903835145.1 uncultured Bacteroidota bacterium | reverse complement strand
TTGCAAGGTGGTCTTGATTAACGGGACCGGCAGCTGCAGGCGCAGTTGTGCTTAGTGCGTTATTAGGATTCTGTGCGAAGTCGAAACCTTCGAAGAATTTTTTCCATTCGGGGTCAACGCTTGACGAGTCTTTTTGAAAATCTGTATAAAGTGATTCTATAAATGCTGATGCCGGACCTGTTACGTAAGAGAAATCTTTCATTTTAATTGGAATAGCTACCTTGAGCTACGTGATATAATAAAATAATGTATTTAGAAACGCAAATTTAGGATATTCAGCCTACTTTCAGCATTAAAATCCTATTTCATTTTTTAATGGTAATATAGGTGCTGTTTCAGAGGGTAGTATGGGGTTGTGATTTTAGCAATATTTGTACCTGCAACGGCTGATACTTAGCAAATTCGTGCTGTTTTTTATATTGATGAATTGAGATTTGATTCATTTAAAATGTACCTTATTTGATATTTTTAACAATCTTGTGAGGAATCCTTTTTTGATGGTATACGCAGGTAGTTAACTTTGCACCTTCAATGAAAGTAGCAATAGTAGGTGCAACCGGCCTTGTAGGCAGCACCATGATAAAAATTCTGGAGGAGCATAATTTCCCGGTTTCTGATTTGATACCTGTAGCATCGGCAAAGTCGGTGGGCGGCAAGGTGAGTTATAAGGGTAAGGAGTATGCGATAGTTAGTGCTGAAGATGCAATAGCTATGCGGCCTGATATAGCTTTGTTTTCGGCAGGTGGAAGTGTTTCTTTGGAGTTAGCTCCTTTGTTTGCAGCTGTTGGCTGCCGTGTTATTGATAATTCATCGGCCTGGCGCATGGACCCAACGAAGAAACTGGTAGTGCCTGAAGTGAATGGTGAAGTACTGACGAAGGACGATTACATTATAGCCAATCCGAATTGCTCTACCATTCAGATGGTAGTTGTGTTGCAACCTCTGCACCTGAAATATGGCATAAAGCGCGTGGTTGTGAGTACTTATCAATCGGTTTCAGGCACGGGCCAGAAGGCAGTGAAGGAACTAATGGATGAGCGCGCTGGCGGCAAGGGTTTTGGCGTTTATCCGCACCCAATCGATTTGAATGTTATTCCGCATATCGACGTGTTTCAGGGTAACGGATACACTAAAGAAGAAATGAAAATGGCGCTTGAAACCTGCAAAATAATGGGTGACGACACGATAAAAGTGACTGCAACTACGGTGCGCGTACCGGTTACCGGCGGGCACAGTGAGAGTGTGAATATTGAGTTTACCAATGATTTTGACGAAGGGGATGTTAAGGCGTTATTGTCCGACTCAGCTGGAATTATAGTTGTGGATAACCCGGCTATGAATGGGTACCCTATGCCGATAGACGCGGCAGGGAAGGACGAGGTTTTTGTAGGCCGTATACGCCGCGACTATTCGCAGCCGAACACGCTGAATTGCTGGATTGTGGCCGATAACCTGAGGAAGGGTGCTGCCACAAATGCGGTACAGATTGCGAAGCTGCTTGTAGCGAAGGGCCTTGTGGGGTAGAAATTTTAGACAATCATCTGGTTTTTAGCTGAGTGCGCTGAAAACCAGATGATTCAAATATTTTATCAGTTGTTTGCTGTCTGTGGCACCACCGAAGTCGGTGAGCCGGGGCAGGTGGTCTTTAAAATAAAGCTGGTGGTGTGCGGTTTCTATAAGTGTACTTGCAAGTGAATGCGGATAAGCATAGCCCGGGTTAAATTCCAGAAATATTTGTGCTATTCTGTGACACAGATCCTTGTAGGGTTTGAATAACATTACTTTATTGTCGTCGTTAACGTGCTTGGTGAGGTAAGATTTATTTCCCTCAGAAATGGCGATAGCATTGAGTTTATCTTTATCAATATACTCCAGAATAAACTGATCCTTTTCTTTTAGTGTGAGTAGATTAATGATTGTAACAATCTTTTGTTGCGGCTCGGTGACGTTGTTGGTGTGGAATATCAACTGATATTCCATCCACGTCCAAAACCAGGTGATAATATAGGTTAGCAGCCTGTGTTTGTTTTCAAAATACCGGTAAATACTTGCCTCGGTGGTGCCAATTCTGGTGGCCAGTTTCTTGAATGTAAAATCCTCAAAACCAATTTCGCATATCATTTCGATACCATGACTTATTATGTTTTTGCCGAGTTCGGTTGATTCCGGGTCGCGGACAAAAAGGTGTGTATTCATTTTAATTTGCACCTGAAGTTCCATAGTGTTAAAGATTTAACGAACACAAAAATACAAAGCTATGGAATGAAGCTCACATACTACTATAGAAAGAACCATTACCGCTATAGATAATAGTATTACTATCATTTTGGAAAGTAACATTACTTTTGCTCGATAATAGAAAAGGATGTCGAAAGTTAATAAGATAGGAATACTGGGAGGCGGGCAGCTGGGCGCGATGCTGATACGCTCTGCGATAGACTATGGCGTTGATATTGCTGTGATGGATAGAGATGCAGATTCGCCATGCAGGAGATATACATCGGAGTTTGTGATAGGAGACCCGCTGAACTACGACGATGTTGTAGCCTTTGGCGCCGAGCTTGACTGCATCACCATTGAAAAAGAGGCGGTGAATACAGCGGCTTTGAAAGCACTGCGAAACAAGGGCGTGGCTGTTTACCCCTCACCTGAGGTAATAGAACTGATTCAGAATAAGTACATCCAGAAGAAATTTCTGGAAGGGGAAGGGATTCCGGTAGCGCGATGTGTACCGGTGCTTGACCGGGCGGATTTGGCGCACCATGTAAATAGGTTGCCGGGCGTTTTAAAGAAGTGCACCAATGGCTATGATGGCAAGGGGGTGATGACGCTGCACGGACGGGAAGATATAGCTACCGCATTTGATGAGCCAAGCATACTGGAAGAACTTGTGGACCTGAAACATGAGCTATCGGTGATAGTAGCGAGGGGCAATGGTAATAATATAGAATACTATGAGCCGGTGATGATGATTTTTGACAAAGAAAAGCACTTGCTTGATTTTCAGGTTTGCCCGGCGGGCATATCGACTGAAATTGCCACTGAAGCCAGCAATTTAGCGTTAAAAATAGCGACAGCGCTTGACCTGAATGGCATACTGGCTGTGGAGTTTTTTGTGACACGGGATGGGAAACTGCTGGTGAACGAGCTCGCACCCCGGCCCCACAACAGCGGGCACCATACTATAGAAGCGTGTGCGACCTCGCAGTACGAGCAACTGATAAGAATAATGCTGGGTTTGCCGCCCGGCAGTGCCCGCATGAATACGGCCAGTGTAATGGTGAACCTTGTTGCCAGCGAAACAGCTACAAAGGAGCATTATGAGGCTATGATAAGATCGGTATGTGCGCTGGAAAATGTGCACCTGCACTGGTATGGCAAAAAAACGATAAAAAACGGCCGGAAGATGGGTCATGTGACCATAACTGCACCCGACATAGAATCGGCACTGAACAAAGCAATTTTAATAAAAAATAAACAGTTACAACATGCAGAAAACTAAGGTAGCAGTGATTATGGGCAGCAGCTCAGATAAAGCAGTGATGCAGCCGGCGGCGGCGGTTTTAGAAAAATTTGGGGTGGATTATGAGTTCCTGGTTGTGTCGGCCCACAGAAGCCCGCACTGGATGTATGAGTATTCCCAATCGCTGCCTGAGCGCGGTGTGAACGTGGTGATAGCAGGGGCGGGTGGCGCGGCACATTTGCCGGGTATGATGGCAGCGCTTACTACTGTGCCGGTGATTGGCGTGCCGGTAAAGTCTTCAAATTCGCTGGACGGTTGGGATTCGTTGTTGTCGATAGCCCAGATGCCGAATGATGTGCCTGTGGCTACTGTGGCAGTAAATGGGGCGCATAATGCCGGGATCCTTGCGGTGCAAATGCTTGCTATAAGCAACCAGGAGCTGAAAATGAAGCTGGAGCAACTAAAGAAAGACAACTATAAAAAAGTAACGGACCAGAACAGCAATCTAAACACTAACAATTAAACCAAACAGGATATATGTATAACAACACGTTGAAAGACGCCGAAACTCAGGCACTGGAGTTAAGGAAACCAACTGCAATA
>CAILMA010000440.1 GCA_903835145.1 uncultured Bacteroidota bacterium | reverse complement strand
GGGTGCCCAAAATATGCTCAATCTCAGAGTAACGAACATGAACGGTCAATGGAATAAAATAATCAAATTAGTAAAAACTAATTTTAAAGCTGCCGCTTAAGTTGCGACAATTTGAAATGCACCCTTGGGAAATGATTATGGCAGGGAAGTATATAAAACACTTAAATTGCAGGCAAAACAAGCAGTTATGCCAAATGCAGTGATTACCGGCGCAACACAGGGAATTGGGAAGGCAATAGCTGAAAAGCTACTGGCGGAGGGTTGTGATGTGGTTGTTTGTGCCCGCAATACAGCGAAACTCAATGCGCTGAAGGCCGACTGGGCAGTAAGCTACCCCGAAAGGAAGGTATATACCTACGACACGGACCTGAGTATCAAAGAAAATATACATTCTTTTTCGGTTTACCTGCATGCGCTTATGCCGCATGTAGATATACTTGTGAACAATGCAGGCGCGTTTTTGCCGGGTGAGATTGCCGATGAGCCCGATGGCCGCCTGGAAACACTTATAGCAACTAATCTTTACAGCGCATACTACCTCACACGTGCCCTGCTGCCTGCCATGAAGAAAAGCAGGAGCGGCCATATTTTTAATTTGTGTTCTGTTGCAAGCCTGAGGCCCTACCCCAATGGTGGTGCTTACAGCATAAGTAAGTATGCCCTGCTGGGTTTCTCTGAAAACCTGCGCGAAGAACTTAAGCCGTGGCTGATAAAGGTGACGGCTATTTGCCCCGGTGCAACCTATACCCCTTCGTGGGAGGGCAGCGGTGTAGAAGAAGGGCGCATAATGGAGGCTATGGATATAGCCAAAATGCTGTGGAGTGCATGTCAACTTTCGCCTCAAGCCAACGTGGAAACCATTGTTTTACGGCCTGTTAAAGGAGACTTATAAAAAATCTTTTTAACGTAGGTTTAACCTCTGCTTTTTTAACCTGACAGGCATTCAATTTAAATTTGCCCGTATAAAATGAAACGCATAAAAGATATGTGGCGTGTTAACATTCTATTCCTTTTAATATTAGGGGTTTGTTGCCATGCATGGGCTCAAAATGTGGCTTTCATAGCATCCCCCTCAGCAAACAAGATTGGCGTAAGAGATCAGGTGCAGGTTACCTTTACTATACAAAATGTTGATAATCTTGCAGATCTAAGGCCTACGGGTTTTGGCGACTTCAACCGCCTGGCTGGTCCGTTCCAGTCTCAATCCGTTTCTTTTACCAATGGAGCGAGGTCCAGCAGCATAACCCTGACGTATGTTTTGCAGGCAAAGCATGAGGGCAAACTGACGATACCACCTGCAACAGCAAAAGATGCGGCAGGACATACCTACCAATCTAACCCCATAACAATAGAAGTGGTGCCGGGTAGCCTGGCGCAGCAGCAGCGCAGGCCGGCCCGCAGTAATCCGTTTGGCGATGACGATGACCCTTTTGCGGCTATGCAGCAGCAACTGGCGCGCATGCAACAGTTGCAACAACAAATGATGCAGGGCGGGGCGCCGATGCAGCAGCAACAGCAGGCACCACAACAAAATGATGCTACCGCCAATGATGCAGAAATAAAGAAAGACCTTTTCATAAAAGTATCGGTAGACAAGAGCAAGGTGCACGTGGGTGAACAGATCACTACCAGCTACAAGCTCTATTCGCGGATACCGATGCAGGTTTCATTTTCGAAGCTGCCCTCACTTAATGGTTTCTGGACACAGGATTTTGAAATACCCCGCCAGCCAAAACCAACGGAAGAAGTAGTAGATGGTAAGAAGTACCAGGTATTTTTATTGAAAAAATCGGCTTTGTTTCCTCAGGAGACAGGCACATTGCAGCTTGACCCGGCCGAAGCCAAGGGTGTAGCGAGGATAGCACAGAAGTTGCGCCCAATGAATGGTACGCTGATGATGAATGACCCATTCTTCAACAATGCCTTCTTCAATGCAATGGGTTATAAAGATGTAAATGTGCATTTGGTGAGCACCCCGGTTAACATCACCGTGACCCAACTGCCTGAGAAAGATAAGCCAGCTGATTTTGGCGGCGCAGTCGGTAACTTCACGATAGCTGCGAAGCTGGATAAGCCAGAGCTGACGACTGATGATGTTGCAGCACTTACCCTTACCATAAGTGGCAGCGGTAACCTTAAACTGATAGAAGCTCCAAAACTTACCCTGCCTAACGGCATTAATACCTACGACCCACAAATTGTGGATACGATAACCGGCCGGAGCACTACCATAAGTGGTTCTAAGATCATCACTTATGCTATTACGCCGCACACTCCCGGAGATTTTGATATCCCGCCAGTTGCGTTTACCTACTTCAATCCACAAACAGGCACTTATACTACGCTGCATACCCAGGGCTTCAAGATGCATGTGAAGGCCGGGAAACACTACAATCCTTCGCACACAACTGCCGACAATACGCCAATCGCCATTAAAGACATTCATGATATTTCGGCACAGCCACTCGGTGAGCTGAAGCTGAGAAGCTATCCGTTATTGCTTGCTCCCGGGTATTGGGTGGGCTACTTTGTGCCTGTGGTAGCGTTCCTGTTGCTGGCGGTTTGGAAGCGCCGGAACGATGAACTGTCCCGCGACAATGTGTTGCTCAGGAACAAACGCGCGAATAAGATTGCCCTGCAACGCCTGATAACGGCAAAGAAACTACTCGCTACCAACGAGACCAAGCCTTTCTACGAAGAAATCTCGAAAGCTATATGGCTTTACCTGAGTGATAAGTCAGGGATACCACTATCTGCGCTAAGCAGGGAAACGGCAAAAGCAGCATTGATGGCGCGGAGTGTGCCGGAGGCATTGCAAAACAAATTTGAATCGGTGATATGGGAATGTGAGACAGCGCTCTATGCATCGGGTGGCAGCAAATCGAAAGCGGTGACCTACGATGATGCTGTGAAAATAATAAGCGACCTGGAAGGCGTAATATAGTAGCGGACCCGGATAGAACTACCCTGACAGCAACACAACAATATTAACAGCAGAGAGAAGTAAGGAACGTTGATTAAATAAAGTTCCTAAATATAGTGACTATGAAAAAGTTTTTGGTAAGCTGCACTATTTTATTGCTTGCACTAAGCTACTGCATGGCTGCTGCCAGCGGCGGTGCCGACCTGAACTCAGCGAACTGGAGTAAGGGCAACGATTTTTTTAAGAAGAAAAGTTATGATAGTGCTGCTGCGTATTATGAAAAAATAGCGGTGCAGCGCCCACACAATGCTGAAGTTTATTACAACCTTGGCAATGCTTACTATCGCCTGAACAAAATAGGGTTTGCGGTGCTTAACTACGAGCGTGCGCTGCAAATAAACCCTGATTATACTGAGGCCAAAGAAAACCTGATACTCACCCGCAGCCGCATACCAACACACATACCACAGACCGGTGACATTTTCTTTATTGCGTGGTGGGATGCCCTTACGCGCGCCGACAGGGCGACGACGTGGGCTGTGTGGGGTTTGGTGCTGTTTCTTTCTGCCATAGGTATTTCCATGCTCATGTACTTTAAAAAAGGCGGTATGCGCATACCGCCACAGGTGCCCGGCATACTTGGTTTTGCATG
>CAILMA010000439.1 GCA_903835145.1 uncultured Bacteroidota bacterium | reverse complement strand
CTGGAGCCGGTGGTGGAGGTGGTGGTGCTGGAGCCGTTGTTACTGGCCTTGCTTTCACTGTACCCCTTATGTGCAATACGGTTTGTTTTTCCTTAGCGTTTGATGTAATGGTAACTTCCTTCATGATAGGACCTGGTCTGTGATCAGTGTTGTAAGTTACATGAATTACACCTTTGTGTTTTGGTAAAATTGGCTCTTTCGGCCAGGTAGGCACGGTACAACCGCAAGAACCGTGTGCCTCAGAAATAAGAATCGGTTTCTTACCTGTGTTTTTAAATTCGAAATCATATTCCGCAGTAGGGCCTTCAGGCACTTCTCCGTAGTTGTGCGTATTATCAGCGTCTTTAAATTTGAAAATACCTGCATCAGGGTCTACTTCAGCCGGAGCTGTTGCTGGTGCCTGTGGAGGCGGCTGTGGTACTGGCACTGGAGCTTTCTTGTCCTGGGCATTTCCCGCAACTGTAATCAAAGACAAGCAGAAAAGCGTGATAAATACTTTTTTCATTTTAATTTGTTGAGTTGTTAAGATTTACTTTGTAAAATTAATTTGTTTTGATCAATGAAGTATTTTCAGGAACTGAAGTAGCCGGAGCCTTTTCAACACTACCCTTAATATTTAATATTTTAGTACCTGCGTTAGAGGTAACGGTAATTGTTTTGTTAAACGGACCCGCTGGCTTACCTGCTGTATGGAAGGCTACGTCAATTGTACCAGTCTGGCCGGGTGCAATTGGGTCTTTCGAATAGGTTGGCACCGTGCAACCGCAGGAAGCTTGGGCTTTCTGTATCACCAACGGCTCGTTTCCTTTGTTTGTGAAAGTAAACTTACATGTTGCATCAGGGCCTTCCAGCACCGTACCAAAATCATGGTTAAGGTCTGAGAATGCCATATCATCAGCCTTGAGTGTTGTTGCAGGTGTAGTAGGTGTAGCCGTACTTGCGCCCGGTAGTTTAGTATCGTTATTGATTTGTAAGGCCTGATCGGTACTTTCTGTTTTCTTTTTCTTATTCTTTGCTTCTGCAACATTGCCGCAAATAAGGATAACGCCTAATAAGAGTACTAACTTTTTCATTTTCTGTTTTGTTTAAATGATGAGTGCAAAATGAATAAAACAAATTTAGTACCAATTTTTCTGAAAATGGAAATTTTTATTGTTAAAACCTTCTGAAAACACATTCTGTTGTAGATTTGTAGCCGATGTATAAATTTTTGGTTATACAAACTGCATTTACGGGCGATGTGGTTTTAGCAACTGCCATTCTCGAGAAGCTCCATCAGTATTATCCGGATGCTCAAATTGATTTTTTGCTCAGGAAAGGCAATGAGGGGCTTTTGGAGCATCATCCCTACATTACTAACCTCCTGATATGGGATAAAAAGCACCAGAAAAAGCGAAACTTGCTCAAAATGGCCCTGCGCGTGCGCAAGGAGCGTTATACCCATATCATAAACCCGCATCGGTTCCTTACATCAGGTTTTGTAATGATGCTTTCCGGCGCCAAGTACAGATCTGGCTACAGCAAGAACCCTCTTTCCATGTTTTTTACCAAAAGCTCACCGCACATTTTGTCAGCTCCCCACAGCAAGCAATTTGTACTGGAAACGGAGCGGTACCAATTGCTTATTGATGATATTACTGACGATGTGCCAGGTGTGCCGAAATTGTACCCAACACTTCAAAATTTTGAAAGCGTAAAGCAATATAAAGGCCAACCCTATGTGTGCATAGCACCGTCATCAGTTTGGTTTACAAAGCGTTTTCCGGCTGCCCGCTGGGCGGAATTGATCAATTTATTGCCGGATAAATACAAGATCTACATACTCGGTGCTCCTTCTGATAAGGAACTTGCTGAAAATATCATTGCGCTTTCAGGCAAGGAAGGGGTGGGGCAGTTGTGTGGTAAACTCAACTACCTGGAGTCAGCCGCACTCATGAAAGACGCCGATATGAGTTATGCCAATGATTCTGCGCCACTGCATTTTGCATCAGCAATGAATGCGCCGGTCACCGGAGTTTTTTGCTCTACAATTTCAACCTATGGCTTCGGGCCTCAAAGCGAGAACTCGCGAATTGTAGAGATTGATTACAAGTTGGAATGCAGGCCGTGTGGCTTACACGGCAGAAAAAAATGCCCGGTTGGCCACTTCAGGTGTGCAAGAGATATTAAAAACGAACAATTGTTATGGTGGATTTAGAATTCGACATCAAGAACTGTGTGTCTGCAATTCAAAAGGGTGGGGTGATACTTTACCCAACAGATACTATATGGGGCCTGGGCTGTAATGCGCTCGATGAGGCAGCCGTGGACAAAATTTTTGCGGTAAAACATCGCCCTTCGCATAAAAGCGTAATTGTGCTGCTCGCTGATGCCCGTGACATCCTACAATTCGTAGCGGCACCGCACCCCAATATTATCGAGATTGTCAATGGCTTCGAAGTGCCTACGACAGTGATTTTTGATCATGCGCTGGACTTTCCGCCGAATGTTGTGAGCGCCGATGGCAGTATAGGGATACGGGTCACCACCGATCCATTCTGCAAGGCATTGATCAAACGTTTGAAATACCCAATTGTATCCACATCAGCCAACATCAGCGGCCAGCCTTCTCCAGCCATTTTTGCCGAAGTGAGCCGGGAAATAAAAGAAAACGTCGATTATGTAGTAAAATACCGGCAAACAGACAATGAGCTGAAATCACCGTCACGGATAGTGAAAATAAATGATGATGGGGAGTTGATAATCCTAAGAGGT
>CAILMA010000438.1 GCA_903835145.1 uncultured Bacteroidota bacterium | reverse complement strand
GCATTGGCGCGGTCGGCCATTAAAAATAATCTTGGCGACGAACTGAACACCATTACTACCCCTACCTGTCTTATATGGGGCAAGAACGATACGATAACACCCCCAATGGTGGCCGAAGAGTTTCATAAATTGATCCCGAGCTCAGAATTACATTGGATTGATAAATGTGGTCATGCACCTATGATGGAAGTACCCAATGAATTCAACCGGATTCTGGCTGAATTCCTGAAAAAACATAAAGCATGATTGTAATGTTAATGCCATATTTTGCCCCTGAGTCCGGTAACAATAAAAGTTGGACAACAATTTGCGTTATTAACCATACAATTGAAAACAGAGGAATATGAGCATAGTGCGGTTATTATCACCCTTGGTTCCGATACTAAATCCCAAAGACACGATCAGTAAGGCTTTGGATATTATGGACGAAAATGATTTTTCACAGTTACCGGTTGTTGTCGACGAAAATTACCTTGGGCTGCTGAAAGAAAATGAACTCATGGATTTCGATAAGCCGGAGTTGGAAATTTCAGAATCAGGACTTTTGATATTCAAGCCGGCAATATCCCTTTCCAGTCATCCATACGAAGCACTAAGGATCGTAAACGAAATGAACCTTGGTGTGCTGCCAGTAATAGACGGTGAAAATAAATATGCCGGTTCGGTTACCAAGGATAGTCTGCTCAAATACATGGCCGAGAAAAGTGGACTTGAGGCTCCGGGCGGTATTATTGTGCTCGAGATGGAGCGCAATAACTATAGCCTGTACCAGATAGCTCGTATTTGCGAAAATGAGGACGTTACCGTAATAAATGCACAGATCTACACAACACCAGTAGGAATGATAGAGGTTACCCTTAAAACTAACCGCACAGCGCTTGACCCATTGGTGTCTTCCTTTGAGCGGCATGGATATGCGGTGAAGGAAGTTTTTGGTGAAACCAAGGATATGGAAGACCTGATGGGGAAATACAATCTGTTAATGAATTACCTAAATATGTGATGTTATAGCTGATGATAGCGATAGATGATGTACTGCTGAGCGACGAGATAATAGAAGAGAATTTCGTATGCGATCTTGACAAATGCCAGGGTGGTTGTTGTGTTGATGGCGATTGTGGCGCTCCTCTTACGCTGGAAGAAACTAAAATCATTGCAGACCTCTATCCCCGCTTCAAGCCACATCTTCATCACGGTTACGTTTCAGAAATTGAAAGGCAGGGCACTCACACTATAGACAGTGAGCATGGCTATGTAACACCTACAGTAAATGGCGGTATTTGTGTTTATGGCTATACCGATGATTGGGGCGTAGTAAAGTGCGGTATAGAAAAAGCCTGGCTCGCAGGCGAAATAGAATTCCGCAAACCAATCTCTTGCCACTTGTATCCCATACGCATCATTTCACACCCCGGCTACGAAGCAGTAAATTATGAGCCGCGTAAGAAAATGTGCAAACCAGCCTGTAAGCTGGGCAATAAATTAAAGGTGCCAGTCTATAAATTTCTCAAAGACGCGCTTATTCGCAAATATGGTGAAGAGTTTTATAATACACTTGATGCCGTGGCTGAGAAATACAGAAAAAACCGCTGAGGAACTTTTTTTTTATTTTTTATTTTTTTATTTTTTCATTGTTGGTATGGACATTAAGCGATGACTGTCAGTGATTTGAACATTCAATAAATACAACATAAGATTATTGCAAAAAAAAATAAAAAAATAGATCAATTTCTTGGGTCACCTTTTTTGTTTTAAGGCATTAATAGGAAATAACTTAAAACAAAAATTATGAAATTAGTTAAACTCAGCGTTTTCACTCTCGCTCTTGGTATGTTCGTTGTTTCTTGCGGTCCTGGTAAAGGAGATGCGTCAAAATCTGATTCTTCAAGCACTACTACCTCTACAACTACAACCACTCCAGCACCAGCACCAGCTCCTGCTACTGACTCTATGACTGCAGCAGCTGCTAAACCAGATGATTCTGTTGCTAAAACAACTGAAGTTAAGACTGAAACAAAAACTGAAAAGAAAGACACTAAAATGGAAGCTAAAAAGAAATAATTATTTCTTCAGTTTCAATTTGAGGCGGGTTGCACCATATGGTGCAACCCGTTTTAGTTTATGCACCCCCCCGGACAGCTGCAATTGCGGGTTCGGTTTTAAGCCGTTATTGCTATGCAATAGCGTTTGTTTTTTATTTTGTTTGCTGCTATAGGCCTATGCATGCACAGTATATTTTGGCCGAAGCAGCAGGAAAATAAAAGTTCCGGAAATTATTCAAAAAAGCAGGTTACCTTTTTTAAATTTTTGTATAAATGAGCATAACAACAAAAAACAAACGTTTATGAAATTAGTGAAACTGAGCGTATTTGCTCTTACAATGGGTCTGTTCTTAGCTTCTTGCGGTGATAAAGCTGCTGAAGGTGCAAAAACTGCCGCTGATTCTGCTGCGGCTGCTGCTCCGGCTCCAGCTCCGGCTCCCGAAGCTCCAAAACCTGCTGATTCTATGGCTAAACCTGCTGATTCTATGGCTAAGCCAGCTGACAGCAAAATGGAAGCTAAACCAGCTGACAGCAAAATGGACGCTAAGAAAGATGCTAAGAAAGACGAAAAGAAAAAATAATTTCTTCTTGCTTAATAATTACAAAGAGGCTGTTCAATTTGAGCAGCCTCTTTAATTTTTGTACGAATAAAATTTCTTGAATGGAAGCCAGTTATCTGGTGCAACGATCCCTGGGAACTAAAAATCTAATCTTCAGTATCAAGGCCTTTACCTGTGGACACCCCATTTACTATACCGCAAATAGCTGCTGCATGGTGGTAAATCGCTTTGTTGAATTTATTACCCAATACCACAACCGTAAAATTGTCTTTTATTAGTCTGTAGAACGAGGTATTATTGCCATGCCACCAGCCGTTGTGGTAAATAATCTTATTCCCGTCAGGATAGCAAAGCATCCTCCAGCCCAGACCATAGTTTTTAATGCCTTTCTTCTCAAATGAGCACGGGCCGTAGGCGAGGTCTATTGTCGCATCATTGAGCAGGGTCTTATGATAAAATGATTGATCCCAACGGTACATATCTTCTGGTGTACTGTAAATACCTTTATCTCCATACACACCATCAGCAAACATATCAGGCTCACGAGCCCAGTTGTATCGGTAGCTTATGGCTGCCTCGGCAGGTAGTCCTTTATTAGGGTTATATATAAAGGTATGGTTCATGCCCAGCGGGTGAAAAATGTACTTGGTCATAAACTCGCTGAAGCTCATATCGGTCACCACTTCTACAATCTTGGCAAGTACCGCGAAATTGGTATTGCAATAAGTAAACCTGCTGTTAGCTTTAAATTCGAGTGCCGGATGGTGTTCGGCCATCAGCGCAATCATTTGGTCGTTATCTATAGGTGTGCGGGTATCATGGTTGTAATTGGGTACCCACTTTGTATAGTCCGGTAGCCCGCTTCTATGGCTCAGCAGCATGCGCACGGTTATAGCAGGGTATGGAAAGCTCTTAATATAAAATTGTACAGGTTTATCAATATCAAGGTGCTTGCGCTGGTAGAGATAAAGAACAGCCGCACCAGTAAATGTTTTGGAAATAGATGCAAGCTGGCAGCTGCTGTTGGGTGATTCCGGTATTTTGCGCTCCCTGTTGCTGTATCCGAAATAACGTTCGTAGATCACGTTGCCCTTATAGCCAACAAGTACGCTACCATTGAAGCCAGCTCTCACCTGTGTCTGATAGAACTTGTCAAGCCGCGTAATAATTTCCCTTATTTGAGGTGAAGTTGTATCGTAGGCAAGGGGCCTTATCGGAGTGTTTACCGGAGCTTCTGAAAAGCCACTGGTCTTGCCAGTATGTGCAGATGCCTGCTGAGAGTTAGAATGGCAGGCTATCAATAACAAGGAGAGCACAAGTACCGCAATAAAGGAATGTCTTGAACGAAGCATTTTCAGAATCAAAAAATATAATAATTAAAAATAGCCCCCGATTGCTCAGGGTAGGGCCGCCGTTATAACCGGCGATGCGGACAAAAATAAATTTTTAAAGGATAACAACATCATTTATTCAGTTCATTTTTAACAAAAGCAGAAAGGTCATCTATGAGCTCGTAATAACATTGGTTGAGTTGGTAATAATTCGTAACAAAGATTTCATAGGCTTTTTCCGGGGGCGCCATGTGGGCAGCCCTTCGGGAAAGCCCCTTGAGGGCTCGCTCCATCCCGCGGATCACTCGGTACCCTTTCAGCCAGTTGTGCTCCACCATATGCGGGAAGTAAGCCGCAAAGGTGGGCGGCAGGTAGGCTGCATTATCGCTTAGTTGCTTATAAACTTGTGCTGAAAACGTATCCAGACTCACATCGTCCGCAAACAGCTTGGGGTCATTGGCCAGAAAATGGTCGTAGAGCGTATCCATTATTGCCCCGGCATACAAGCCATAGTCCGCCCTGAAAAAAACTTTTGCTCTTTTCGTAGCATCATGTTGGTCAGAATACTCGTCTATTTTCCGGTGCAGCATCACGCCGGTCCATATCTTTTCGGGATACGCACTTTGTGTCATCTTGCCTTTTACATGATCGCCTATCATGTTTCCGGTAAGTATATCTTTGTCGCCAAATGACAAGTAAGCATGACCGAGATAATTCATATTGCGAAGCTAACGATTATGCCAACAATTCTTTTCAGCACCAGGGGCATTTTGTGATTTTGCTCTGGTGCAGCAAATTATTAACATTTTGCCGTGCAAATTCAGGCATTAATTTTGAGCATTGACCGGTATGGCTGATATATTGCAAAAATTATTTCCCGTGAAGGATGCACAACAGGACAAAAACAAGATACCGCACCACGTTTTTAGTGGCTCCACCACCATGATAGGGGTATGCATCACCATCATTGCACTGTTCAAAACCATGAAGGCAGCAAAAGATACCTATGCAGATGAATTGCTGAGTGTCGCCACTTTTTTCTTCATTGCGTCTTCCTTGCTTTCCTATCTTTCCTTACGCAAGAACGACGAACGTAAACTTGAGTGGCTTGCGGATATTATTTTTTTTACCGGTATGGTTATAATGCTTGGAGTGGGTTTTGTTATCGCATTTACCGACATCTGAAAGGTGGTTGGGAGCATTGAAAAGAAAGCAATTTTTCTTCTGGGTTGAAAGACACCTTCAAGTTCGAATGGCCCTATTTTTCGTTTTTGGGATCATAGTACGCACTATCTGTCTTATAATTCTTAAGGTCAAACGTGCGCCACATACCTATTTGCCGCTCCCGGTGCACAATCTTTACGAATTCCTCATTAGTGTAAGCATCCGTCACCGAGTTGGTATCGCAAATAATCTGCAACGAGCCCATCATTTTGCTTTTGTAAAGGCTATCGAAAACAATAGTGGAAGAATACGAATCGGTGTGCCTGCACTCGTTGGCCCGGTTGTAGCCATAAGTGCAGATGTGGTAGGCGCCGTCAGCGAAGTATTCCACATTCAGCGAACAGCTATCATTAATGGCAAAACTATAGTCCGGCAGGTTCCCTGCAATAGTATCAACCCGGTGTTGGGAACTATCCTTGGTAAACGTGTAAACGTTGGCAATCCAACTACTTGTTTTGTCCAATATCCGTTTATACCTCAATTCGCTATTTATATAAAGGTATTCCACTACATGGTTGGCCTGGTAGCGTTGTTTCAGGTAACAGGAAGTGTCGCCGCAATCAGGATATATGTAAACCCTTGATATAGTGCCATCAGTGATAACTTTCCGTTCGCAAATATTAAAACTGCTGCAAACGAAAACCAATGCAATAACAAGTAAATATTTCGCCATGCTTTCGGTAATAATGCCGAAATTTATAACAATAAAATGGTTTTCTCACATGCCAGGGAACAATTGAGGCGAACAGCAGAATAGCTGTCCGTTCCCCGTTTGTTTTCTATATTGTAACCATGCGCTATTGGACTATCAGATTCCCTGATCTACCAATAATTTAGGAATGAGCGACATTATGATGCAGGGCTAACTTTTTCCTGCCAGTATCGTAGTCAAGATATTTCATCAATATTTTGATTGTATATTTGCTAACCTCGTGCAGTTGAAGCAAAAACACCTCAATTGTGTAATTTTTTAGACATTTTTATGAAGTTATGTTTTCTGTTTAGCTTGCTTGTTACTGGCTCTATTGCCTTACACGCACAGAATAGACTTAAGCCGCCGACATCAGCCGCGGTTATCCCGGGTAAAGATCCCGTTGTGGTGTTCGACTACCTGAGTTCTGGCGCAACAAAAACATATAGTTGGACCGGGGGTACTGTAAAGTTCCTGATTTCCGGGAATAATCTCAGCGGCAACAAAGTAAATTTGATTTTTAATGGTACCGCTGCTCTACGGAGTGCCGAGGTGCCTGGCAAGGAAGAAGCTCACAACAAAAAAGGATTAACGAGTTTTAAGTTGATAAAAGGACTCAATAAACTTGCGCTTACCGCAGACCAATCCAGCAAGCTCGACTCCTTTACTGTAAACATAATGCTATCCGACAGCGCTACGGAATACAGCATCATGGCTAAATGCAAAAAAAACAAAATCGACAATATTGTCATAAAATACCGGTAGTAAAATTATATGGACGCTTTAAAAAAGATTACGGGAAGTTCAATGTTCATCATCGCCGCTATGGTAGCAATGGTACTAAACGGCTGCCAGCCTAAACCGGTGCATCGTGGCCCGGAGCCAATGGGTGGCGAAGAGAACGAAGACAGGGACGCCCGCAAAAAAGCATATTTCGAACTTATACACCGGGCAGCACCCGGCACCAACTGGCGCGAAGTGGAGGCCAATAATGCGCTAAGTGCTTTATACCTGCATCAGGGCCATTTCGCAGAGCGTAGTACTGCTGCCTTTGCCGGCGGAGCGATAAACGGAACATGGTACGAACGAGGTAATGACAACCTTGCAGGGCGAATAGATCACTTTGCATTCATGCCGTCAACAAGTACACTCTACGCTACGGCTGACGGTGGTAGCATCTGGAAAACAGCCTTGCCCACAGTGGCCTGGACCAAGGTGAGTGACAAAATTGAGTTTTCTCCTTATGCCATGTGCGTTACAGCAAACACTACAGGGAGCACAAGAGTGCTGGCAGGTACCGGCCTCAAGGTAATGTACTCTGATAATAATGGTACAACTTTCGACTCATCCACCGGTATCAGTTTCCCCGTTGCATGGGGTGGCAATTATATTTTCCGTCTGTTTTCGGTTAATGATGCTGCACATACAGTTTATTGTATCACCTACGGCTGGGAGCCGTCTTCATGGACAGCTGAGTTCTGCCTTTATGCATCAACCGATCACGGTACTTCTTTCCATCAGGTAAGGTATTTTCCTTATCACTCAGATAATC
>CAILMA010000437.1 GCA_903835145.1 uncultured Bacteroidota bacterium | reverse complement strand
CATTGCACGAGTTCTTCGGTCTCAGGCCTTGGTATCAATACGTTTTCATTTACGATAAACTCCCTTCCCATAAACCAGGATGAGCCGGTAACATATTGCAGGGGCTTGCCATCCAGCAATTCATGCGTTGCCTGCTCAAACCGAATCTGTTGTTCTGAAGTGAATGCAGTTTCTTTATTGAGGAGCCGTTGTGTTTTACTGAGTCCGGTAATGGTAGCAAGTAGTTCGTGGCTTATGGCGGTTGCTTCGCGCTCGTCATAGAGCGGTTGCAACTGTTTTTTTAGCGCATAAAATGCCTCGTTTATAGTTTGCATTGCATAAAGATAACGGGAATAGTCTTTTGTAGGGCGGCCAGGCAATAACTATGACTTATAACAGGCCGCAGGCAGTGCAAAACGGGAAGATTGCGCAAAGAAAAACGGCATTAACCGTAGAATAATCATTGGTTAATGCCGTCTTTGTATTGATGGAAACGAAAGTGAAATTTTCGATGATGAGAGGTAGGGTAAACTTTTAAGTATGTTTAGTGTAATTAGTGTGTAATTGATAAAGTTGTTTTATGCTACCTCTGCTACAAGACCCATGTGCTCTGCGCTTACCATTTGCAGTGCAAGGCTCTTGATAGATGGGTAAACAAGTTCGTATACGCTTTTTTTGCTTGGTGGCACGTCAGCCTCCTGCATTGCTACTATGTAAATAATGGACTCAGGAATATCAAGCACTGAACATACTCTGGTAATTGTTCTTTGGCTTGGTCGCTTTACTCCGGTTTCTATTTGTGAAAGCGAGGTTTGGGAAAGTTCACACCTGTCAGCGAGTTCATACTGGGTGATAGAGAGTTTCTTTCTAATTGACTTGATAGCTAAACCGATGTTCATTGGATAGATTTTTTAATTTAAGTGAAATTAAGGAAAACAGGTTTTGGGCTTATAATTTTTGCCTTACTGTTAATAAAGACGGTGAAATGTGCACAAAGGTTGGAAAAATAATGAAAATTATTTTTCATCAAGTGATGCTGGCGAGCAATAGAAATATTTTAAGACCCCCGAATTTTTGACGGGTTCAGGTATATTTGGTTAGCTCAATGCGCAACTCATTGGTAATTAATGTTTTGCTATTTGCGTTAAAGTCGAACCATACTATTACATCGGCCGCTTCGGCACAAAGCTCGCCCTGTTCGTTATATATCCGGTGGTGGATACCGAAACTCGTATTTTTTACAAAATCAATTTTAGCCCTCACGGATATGTTGCCGGGGAAGTGGAGGGGTTTTAGAAACTCACATGTGGTTGAGCGCAGTATGGGCCCGGTTTTGGTTTCGGAAAAAGACGCAGCGAGCCCGCATACCTCCCAGCAGTGTACCCTCGATGCCTGTACGTACTTGAAGTAAGACACATTATTAATGTGCCCGAAAAGGTCCATCTCACTCCAGTCAAGCCTGAGATCCAGAGCAATAGGGAAATCGTTCATGGTTTTGTTTTAAATAAAAAGATACATCAGCCGCACCGTCCACAAATTATTGTACTGGTTTGATCTTGAATAGTTAGGCGGCACATTTGTGCGGATAGGTATTATCGAATATTGAAAACGAACATTTAGGAATAAGCCCTTCCACACATGCATTTGCGCACTGGCTACCACATCGAGCGCATTTTTCTTAAATCCGTACTTACTAAGGTCCACGTTATAAACCTCAGGCGTCGATTTTGGATTATCAACGGTAAGGGTCTCGCTGCTGCTTACGAGCTGGCTATAGGAGAGTCCCAGCCCCAGGTGGCTTTTGTGTTTGTCGAAAACATTGAACATGACGGGGATTTCGGCATAATTGATGTTGATACCGTATTTTAAAATAATAGTACTGTCGTCGTTTGATGGGCGTTGAATATTACTTACACTACCTCTTTGGCTGTAGAGTATCTCCCAGCTTATAGCAGTGTGGTGTTTCAGGTGCAGGTAGCCAATGCCGCCTACATTAAGGCCCACTTTATGGTACCCCGCAAAGTTATCGCCATCAACCTGAGCAAAATTAGCACCGCCAATCAAGCCAGCCGAAAACAAGCGCGGATTTTCTTCTTCATCGTCGTCCTGCGCAAAAGATTGATAGGATAAAGAAGTTAAAAAAAAGACTATTGCAGCATATGCTGCGAATTTTCTACTTTTAGTCATCGAAACAAAGAAAGATAATGAGTTTCAAATATACGCCAAACACACTTAAAAAACTGGAAGAGCTTTTTGAAGAGGCCCGATACGTCATCAGATTTGAGAAAGGCAACTTCAACAGCGGCTATTGCATACTCGAGGAAAAGAGGGTGGTGGTTGTAAATAAGTTTTTTAATGTGGAGGGCAGAATCAATGCCTTGCTGGAAATATTGCAAACGTTAACTATTGATGAGCAGGAGCTTAGCAGTGAAATGCTCAAGTGGTACCGGCAAATGAAAGACCAGCCCGACTTTGGAAAAGATGCCCCGGTTCAAACTCAAATGGATTTATAAACGTGAAAATAACATTCTTAGGTACGGGTACATCGCAGGGGGTGCCGCTTATTGGTTGCAGTTGCCCGGTGTGCACTTCGCACAACAGGAAGGACAACCGCCTGCGGTGTTCGGTCTGGATTCAAACACCGGATGTGAGCGTGGTGATAGATTCAGGGCCGGATTTCAGGTACCAGATGTTGCGGGCTAACGTGAAAAAACTCGATGCAATT
>CAILMA010000436.1 GCA_903835145.1 uncultured Bacteroidota bacterium | reverse complement strand
CTGTGCTTACATGGTAGAACTGTGCTGTAGGCTGGTTGTACCATGAGCTCCAGGTATCGCCTCCATTTACGGTAATGATAGCGCCCTGGTCGCCGGCAAGTAGTATTACGTCAGTATTGTCAGGGTTTATCCACAGCCGGTGGTAGTCATCGCCTCCCGGCGCGCCCTTCCATGCCTGAAATGTTTTGCCTCCGTCCGTCGATTTCCAGGTTACTACATTGGCAATGTAAACGATATCGGGGTTTTTGGGGTCCACTTTACACTCGGCAAAGTCGGTGCCTCTCTCCCAAAGCCGGTTATCGGCACAGGCCAAAGCCCAGGTTTTGCCACCGTCATCCGATCGGTAAAATCCACCACCAGTGGTCGCATCTACACATGCGTACATGCGACTGGGGTTCGCGGGTGCAATACAAAAACCTATTCTGCCGAGCCCGTTGGCAGCTGTTGGTAAGCCCTTGTTTAGCTTTTGCCAGTGATCTCCTCCGTCGGTCGATTTGTACAAGCCGCTTTCAGGCCCTTGCCACATACCGTTTTCCCAGGGCGCCAGGCGTCCGGCCCACATGTCAGCATATAAAGTTTTTGGGTGTTGCGGATCTATTGTCACCTGAATGGCGCCGGTATTCTCATCAAGGAAGAGCACTTTTTTCCAGTGTAGCCCGCCATCCATTGTGCGGTAAACGCCTCGCTCAGCATTCGCGCCATAGGGGTGCCCGAGGGCGGCAACATATACTATGTTTTCGTTGTTGGGGTCTATAGCAACGCCACCAATCTGTTGTGCATCTGCGAGGCCGGTATTCGTCCAGGTTTCCCCGCCATTTACAGATTTATATACGCCGTTCCCAACTGAAAGATCGGGCCTTTGCAGCCCCTCACCGCTTACTGCATAAACCACGTTAGGGTTTGATGGGGCAACCGTTACGTCGCCAATTGAGCCAGTGGGTTGGTCGTCGAAAATTGGATTCCATGTGCGGCCGTAATCTGTTGTTTTCCAAACGCCTCCATTGTTTACACCTATATAAAAAACATTCGGTTGTTGCGCAACGCCGGTTGCGCCCACGGTTCTGCCGCCGCGATGAGGCCCAATCATACGCCACTGCAGCATACTGTATAAGGCAGAATCAGCTGTTTGAGCAAATGTGGGAAAGACAAAAAGGAAGCTGAGCAATGATAATATTATTATTCTTTTTGTGTTTGAATGGCTACAAAGAGGCATGAATCTGTTAGTTTTTGAGAAAGATAAGGAATTGTGCAGAATATGCAATCTTTCATTGGCCGCCGACTCGAGGTAATACCTAAGGGTGGCATTCATCCTGACTACTTCAAAATTCATTGCACTAACGGGGCTCGGAAACGGTTTTCTTTCCGGGTGCCAGCTTTTTAGAAAATCTATTGTTTCTCCGGCGTTCTTGGTGCAGACTACCTGATGGAGCCTTACCGGAAGTACTATATGCTGAACCCTTGGTAGCCCACTGAGCATAAAAAAACGCCCTAAGATCAGGGCGTTTAAAAGATTGACATTGGGATATTAATTGTTTGATAGTTTCCGCGAATCCTTGAATTTGTGCATTACCCCAAACTGAAAGGTAAAATTTCCCGGGTGAATGTCAGTACCGCCAGTGGCGTCGGGCTGGCTAACAGCACCAAAAGGCATAAAACTGAAGCCTTCTGTAAAGTTGGCATACCAAAGTTTGCTTAATGGTAATTGCTGCTTCAGGCCGAAACCGATTCTAAAAATAACGCCATTAATCTTGTAATCAGTTGCGTGGGTATTATCAAAAGCTGCAGCGGGTTGGCTGAAGGTTTCATGGTAGTCGCGCGTAGTCTGTGCGCCTGACATAAGGAAGCCTGCTGTAGCGTACAGAAATCCGTGCAGGTATTCCCGCTTGCGCCCTACGCCCACATCAACCATCGGGCCAACATGCAGGTAGGAGCTGGTATGCGATACTACCGTGCCGTAACTGCCGCCAAGCCCGTCCGCCTGTGTCTTGGTGTAGTCAAATGAATATTGTTCAAAAGCAGCTTTGGCTCCAAAGTAGATGTGTTTAGCTATTTTACGCTGGTAGTATACCTGGCCGGTAAAGGTTGCATTTGTGTTGTAAGTTGAAAGGTTCGCATCATTGCCCTTACTGTTAGCAAACGATGGGATGCCAACGCCGAGGTCAAGACCCATACGATTTTGTGCAAATGCGCAGGTAGAAAAAGCCAGTAACGATATTGAGAGTAGTTTGAATTTCATGTGTTCTTATTAAGTGATGGTTTGCGAATGTACTCACGTCATTTTTTAATTCTTGAAATAAAAGCCAATGCGCAACGAGATGTAAGCGGGTCTGAAAATCTGCCTAACGTTGTTATTAAAAACCCTGTCGGTTGGTTCGGTGGTTGTACTCAGCAGGCTCGGCAGGTAAGCAAAATCTTCAGTAAAAGACATACCTATGTGCTTGGAAATATAAAAATGCTCAGTTGCTCCGAATGCGAAACGGCTGACCATCTTATTAATGTTAGCCGACTTATCGATAACGCTATCGTACCCAGGTGACAACGCTGTAGGTGCAGCCCATTTGTGCAAGGTATCGGTGCAGCCAATATTGAAGCCTACACCACCAGTAAGGTATACATGCACGCGGCCGGTCTTACCCAAATGGAAATTAAATTCTGGCGAAAGGAAAGCATAATTACTTTTGTGGCGGTCTGTTACACCATTGATGCCACCCTCCTCTTTATTGTAATAGAGGTTGTAGTTCTGCATAAAAACCGATGCACCGAATGCCATTCGGTAGAATAATGCATGATCATAAGTTAAACCGGCAGACATGCCCAAATTGTAATTGTTGTGTGTGGAAATGCCCTCGCCACCCCATAAATAGATGAAGCTATTGGAGAAGGCCTGAACCGCACTTAAGATAAAAACTGTTATAAGTAAAATTCGTTTCATGCGTGAAAATTAATAAAAAAATTTGTTTTGCAAACGTATTTTTAACTAAAAATCAATAACTCCGCTATCATCCAAATTTACTGCATAAATTTTGTGTTATTTTTTGCGTGGCGTCTTAAGAGAATGCTTGCACGGTAGCGGTCTTCGTGGTAGTCGTTATAAAGGCCATCAAGTAACCCGAGGCAATTGGCAACTCCCCACTCATCGCACCAGGTAAGCAGCCCCTTAGGGTAGTTTACACCCTTGGTCATAGACACTTCGAGGTCATTGGCCGATGCAACATTAAGGTGCAATGCATCTGCCGCTTCATTGATCAGCATAGCCAGGATACGGTTCACAATTTGTCTGCCAGCTGCTTCGTCTTTAACCGGCTCAGCGGCAAAAGTTCCTACGGCATAATTATAGAATCCACGGCCTGATTTACGCCCGAGCCAGCCGGCTTCCAACAGGCGTTTTTGAGTAAATGAGGGTTTGTAACGTGGGTCGTAGAAAAAAGACTGGAAAACGGTTTCAGTGACCACATAATTTACGTCATGGCCTATATAGTCCATAAGCGTGAATGGCCCCATTTTGAAACCTCCTATATTCGTCATTGCCCAATCAATTGTTTCCATACTGGCTATGCCCTCTTCATAAATCCGGATGGCTTCGCTGTAGAAAGGGCGCGCCAGCCGGTTTACGATGAAGCCTGGGGTATCCTTCGCCAAAACTGCTGTCTTGCCCCATGTCTCCATTAGTTCTTTAGCCTGGTGTACGAGATTGGCATCGGTCTGTATAGCTGGTACTACCTCTACGAGCGCCATGAGTGGCGCGGGATTAAAAAAGTGCAAGCCCATAACCCGGGAGGGAATGTTGCAGGCGGCAGCAATCGAAGTAATAGATAAGGAAGAAGTGTTGCTGGCGATAATACAATGAGCGCCGACTACTTTTTCTACTTCGGTAAACACGGCTTTTTTTGCTTCAAGTTTTTCAACTATCGCCTCTATCACCAGCCCGCATGTTGCGAATGCATGTATATCATCAGCAAAAATCAGCCTGTGCAAGACATCGGCGGTGGAGGGTATTTTTCCTTTTTCTTCCAGTTTCTGAAGGGTCGCCGTGAGGCTGGTTTTGGCGCGCTCAAGCGAGGCCGTATTGTTGTCATACAACACTACGCTGTGCCCGGCCATGGCAGCTACCTGCCCTATGCCGGCTCCCATAGCCCCGGAGCCTACTATGCCTATTATTTGTATGTTCATTGGTTATTGTAAAGGTTGTGTTGCAGTTTTATAAAATGGCTTTTGCGAAGTGCTGTCTGCTGTAATTTTTTCTGTATTCTACCGCAACTATGCGCCGCAACGAAAAAATCTGCCAGAAACGATTACCGTTACTTCTTCAATGCCAAAATACTCCAGCTTTCGTCTTCCAGCACTATTTTATTCCAAAGCTTACCGAGGCCATCAATCTCCATTTCTACTACATCGCCCGGTTGCAACCACTGCTCTTTGTAGTTGGGGTCGTTGAGTTTGCCGGTGCCATTCAGCTCCAGGAAGCAGCCCGTACCTACGGTACCACTGCCTATTACATCGCCGGGTAGTATATCAGCTCCATAAGCACAACGTTCTACGATTTCAGCAAAAGTCCAGTCCATATCGCCCATGCTGCCCTCACTTACTTGTATACCATTAACATAACAACGCATTTTAAGGTCGTAAGTATTGCCGGTGTGGTTGGCTTTTGGTGCTTTGCGGTAAGGCTCCAGTTCATCTGGTGTTACCAACACAGGGCCTATGACTGTACTGAAATCCTTACCCTTTGCCGGGCCCAGATTGAGCAACATTTCTTCCATCTGCAGGGTGCGGGCACTCATATCATTCATAATCATGTAGCCACCAATATACTGGTCAGCATCTGCTGCTCTTACATTGCGGCCTTTTTTACAAAGCACTACAGCGGCTTCCAGTTCAAAATCGAGTTTCTTCAGGTGATCGGGCATCACAGGTATTTCACCGGGACCCTGAATGGCATTGTGGTTGGTAAAATAGAAGATAGGGTATTGGTCAAATTCTGCGATCATATCCACCTTCCTGTTGCGCCGGGCCGCAGCCACGTGCTGGCGAAAAGCATAACCATCGCGGCAGGAAGTAGGGTGGGGTACAGGTGCCATCAAATTTGCTGTGGCATAGGGAATAGGGTTGCCAGCGGCTTTCCCTTCCTTTATTGCCTTGTCCTGAGCGTGCATGTTATCTATCTGTGCATCCCAGTTCTGGAGCAGCTCACCAATGGTAGCTGGCAGATTTGTGTTTATATCTTTTGTGGCATAAAGGTTGTCGCCAACACAAAATGCAAGTTGTTCTGTTCCGTTAATGATACAGGATGCTAATTTCATTATTCAAGTATTTGTGCTGTAAAATTAATAGTTACACTGACAAATTGAGGCTTTGCAGAAATTTATGTACCTTGAGGTCAACTAATGGCAAAGTTTATGCTGGAATTACAGGAAACGGCGGTTGCAATACAAGATGAGTGGGGCATTGAAATGCCGGAATTGATTTCTGAAGAAACCATTTTAAAAAAACTGGCAGAGAAAGTTGTTGCGTTGATAGAAGAAGGGCCAGACCATTTTGTGCAATTGATGTACCGTCTCGATATTTCTGAAAAAAAGCTGCATGGTGTGCTGGGTGAAGAGGATTTTGCTGAGCAGATAGCCCGCCTGATATTCGACAGGCAAATACAAAAAATGAAATCCCGGGAAATGTTTAAAGCACCACCAGTAGATAACGACCCCGATTTGAAGTGGTAGTTGCTAAGGGGTTTAGGTTTGAATTGTCATCATTTTGAGTGCTTCTCCACTCGCGGTTATTAGCATTTTCAGTAGCCCAATTTTTTCAGCTGGTCGGTTACTTCTTTCTCCGACTTGCAAGGTGCTTTCGAAGGTTTTCCATTTTCTGTGCCTTCCAGTCCGCTTAGTTTAGCGGCAATATCATTTAGCTTTATTAGCCGTGCAGGAAATGATTTAGGCAGTGTATTGTCATAAACATAGGTTTGATAATATACCCCTGAGCGCTGTCTTTCCTTTACCGGCCTTGATGTGGTGATGAAGAGTTCGCGCGTTTGATCACTATCTGCATTTGCATAAAAGACGCCAGTGATTTTAGGCGGCTTACCATCAAATAGGAAGGTGTCAATAAGTACCCGCTTATAAAAATTCCCGGGCTGTGGCATAAATGCATAAGCGAGCATTCTTTTGTTTTCCTTTACCACTGCATTTTCATCGGTATCTCTAAAATTCTGACAGTAAAAAGCAATTACTGCTTTATCCGGTGTCCATTCTTTTGTCTCTTGCAATTTCGCATTCAGCTCGTCGTTGTATTCCGAATACATTGGTCTGCACCGCACGGCAAACTGCCGCGCCGGCTCATTGGGTATGCGCTTCATACGCTGGGAGAGGTAAGTTACGGTCTGTATATCTTTCAACGGCTTATTATAGAATTCCTCGGTATAGTTTTCAAGACACTTTTTTATTCTCATGTCCCACAGACTCTGGATTTCCTTTACAAGTCCGTGCTTTGTTTCACCGTCGTAGTCGTCCTGCGTCTTGTCATATTTTTTGTAGACAGCTTCATATAGCGAGTCGATCTCAGCCTGATAATTGTTCATACTGTAGTCCCGGCCAGAAAGTGCTGCCTGTAATATATATGTAAAAGTAAGGGCGATATCATAGTGTTCCTGTTCGTGATTCAGAGCGTATTCTGAGAAACCTTTTTCGTCGGCTACAGCTTCTCTAACCCATGAGGCGCTTTGAAAGGCGCATTTCACTTTGAAATTGTAAGTGAGCCTGTTGTTGGGGTGTTCTTCCGGGTTGTCGGCTGTAAAGTAGATGGCAGGTGCTGTAGCAGCTGCGTATTGTTCTTCGCCCTTACCCGGCTTGCCGTGAAAGTCGATCCAGACCAACGTACGGTCGTTGATAATTTTGCCCTCAGGGGCTATCCAGTCTTGGCCGCGGGAAATATTACTCGCCAAAAGGCTTAGTAAATTGAATCCAATAGTAATGAGGAGTCGGAAGTTTATTTTCACAGCATTCAGGATTTAGTATAAATGATGTTTACAAACCTAAAAAATATCTGGATATGTTGGGAGCGGTTGAAGAAATAAATGGGGTATGACCAGACATTCTGTTATAAGTTGTCAGCGGTTACTTATTGTCGTTTTGTAATTAATGTTCAGATTTTGTTCAGTTTGAACAAGCGAAATCTAAAGGTTTTTACTTACTTTTAGCCCTGTAAAACCAGTTTTTACAAAATAAGCGGAAGTAGCT
>CAILMA010000435.1 GCA_903835145.1 uncultured Bacteroidota bacterium | reverse complement strand
CAAAAGGTTCCCTTTACATTAACCTTGGTTCAGTATCAGAAGATATCCTCAAAGATTCCAGAATGTCTTTTGAAAATGGTATCCCGACGCCGTTTGACCAGACCAAACTCGATACTACAACATGGGGCTTTGTGCCGAAGTTTGAACAGCAGATTACCCGTGCTTTCGATAATGACCCTAACAACCGCGCTATACAGGATGTCGGTTATGATGAAATGCCAAGCACCAGTGTGAATGGCTATAATGGCTTCACTGAGCAAACCTATTTTAAGTCGTTCCTCACAGCAATGGCCAATAAACTCGGCCCCAACAATCCGGCATACAAGGCTGCGCTCGCTGACCCGTCAAACGATGACTATCACTTCTACCGTGGTACTGACTACGACAACGCCAACCTTGGGGTGCTGGGCCGTTATAAGCGCTACAACAGCCCGGAAAATAACTCCCCGATAGCACCGGCAAGTGCGTCTTATTCCTCAGCGGAAACCACTATACCTGAGTCGGAAGATATTAACAGGGACAATACCCTCGATGAGGCCGAAAACTACTTCCAGTACCGCATTGATATGAGCAGGGCAAGCCTGAGGGTGGGTTCCAACAACATCATTAATACCCAGACTACGGCGGTAAAACTCCCTAACGGTAATACCGAAAATGAAACATGGTATCAGTTTAAGATACCTATCAAAAGCTACAACGGTGTTGTAGGTGGCATATCTGATTTCCGCTCTATAAAGTTCATCCGTATGTTCATGACCGGATGGCAGGATAGCGCAATACTTCGTTTCGCTTCGCTTGAGCTCGGCCGCAGCCAGTGGCGCACTTACCAATATTCGCTTGAAACTCCGGGTGAAACATTACCACAGCAAAACTCAGCTACCACCGATTTTACCGTAACAGGTGTAAACATTGAAGAAAACGGACAGCGCCTACCTATACCATACGTAATACCTCCGGGCGTTAACCGACAGCTCACCACCGGTAACCCCGGTGGACCTGCAATTGCGCAAAACGAGCAATCACTTTCACTGAAAGTGTGTGCGCTGCAGGATGGTGATGCAAGAGCTGTGTTCAAAGACATAAATGTCGATATGCGTTTGTACCATTATCTGCGTATGTTTATTCACTGCGAATCGCAGGTAGGTGAGCCCGAAATCAAAAATGCAGATGTAAGCGCATTCATTCGCCTTGGTAGCGACTTTACCGATAACTATTACGAATACCGAATGCCGCTTACTGTTACGCCCGCCGGCGTAAGCCAGAATGCAGTTGACCAGATATGGCCGGGCACTAATGAAATGGACATCACCCTGCAGGACCTCGTGAATGCCAAAAAGCAGCGCGATGAAAAAGGCTATCCCATCACAATACCTTATGTAAGTACCGATAGCAAGGGGAATACTATCGTCATTTTAGGAAACCCAAGCATAGGGTCAGCCAACATCATGCTGGGTATCCTTAACCCAAAGAAAACCAACCTGACGCCCGGCGATGATGGAAGACCAAAGTGTACAGAAGTTTGGTTCGATGAGTTGAGAATTGCCGGTACCGACGATCATTCGGCCTATGCCGCCGCCGGTAAGGGCTCTGTTCAGCTGGCCGATCTCGGTAATTTGAACATGTCCGGCAGTATGCATAGCCAGGGCTATGGCTCTATAGACCAAAAAATAAACCAGCGCTCACAAGACGACTACAAACAATACAACGTATCGAGCAACCTGAGCCTCGGTAAGTTAATGCCACGCGATTGGGGTGTGCAGTTACCGCTGTATGTTGGTTATACACAGAATGCAAGCACACCACGGTATAATCCTTTCGATCAGGACGTGTTGCTTACTGATGCGATGGCTGCCTTCAAAAACTCAGCCCGTGCTGACTCCCTCAAGAAAGCATCTCAGGATTTTACATCCATTACAAGTGTAAACCTTACCAACGTAAGGATTAATGGTAAAACAAGTGCCGGAGCTCAGAAATTCCGCCTGCCATGGAGCATCAAGAACTTCGATTTCAGTTTTTCCTACAATGATCAATACAAGCATAATCCTTTTGTAGAGCTGGATAATACAATCACCGAGCGGTTCGGGCTTGGCTATACCTACAGCATTAAAACGAAGCCTATAGAGCCATTCAAAAGGATGATGATCAAATCCAAATCCAAGTGGTTTGGACTGATTAAAGATTTCAACTTTACACCGTTGCCATCTACCATTTCCATGCGCAATGACCTCAACAGGCTATCTGAGGAAACAAGAGTGAGAAACGTAGGCGATGGAGCTGGCAATACCTATGAACTGCCATCAACTTTCTACAAAATTTTTACTTGGAACAGGGCCTACAACCTGCGCTGGGATCTTGCCAAGTCAATATCGCTGGATTACACAGCTACCAATATTTCCCGTATCGACGAGCCGTATGGCCGCATAAATACGCGCCATAAAGAAGATTCTATGTTGGCTGTGCTCGGTACATTCGGTGCTAACACCTCTTATGTTCAAAACTTTACGGGTGCATACACGGTACCACTATCTAAGTTGCCATTAACAGACTGGATGAACCTTAAACTCAGTTATAATGCACATTATAACTGGACTGGTGCCACTCCGGTTGCACGTGATCTTGGAAATACAATAGGTAATACAAATACAAAGACGGTTGTTGGCGATATGAACTTTACCCAGCTCTACTCCAAATGGCGGTGGATGCGGGCGCTCAATAACAAGCCGGCAGGTAAGACAACAGGCAAAAATGGAGCTGCGGGTGATAACAAAGGCGATGCTATCAGCACCGTGAAAGGTGGTGGTGGGCCCAAAGTTCAGGATCTGAGGCGATTACCCGGCGCAGGTAACTCTACAGGAGATGTTGATGATGGCGGTCCTGGTCCCGGTGCTCCGGGCGGCCCTGGTGGTAAAAATGGCCCCGGTGGTGGTCCCGGCGGGGCAGGTGGCCCCGGTGGGCAGCTTGGCGGCGGCCCTGGTGCTGGCGGCAGCAATGGCGGTCCCGGCGCAGGCAATGGCAATAACAACACCGGCAACGCAGGTGGCGGTAACGGTACCGGCGGTGGCAATAACGGTGGAAGCAATTCTAATACTGGCGGGTCTAATACCGGTGGTACAACCGGCTCAGGAAGCAATGGCAGCCCGGGCGGTCCCGGAGCCGGTAGCTCAGGCCCCGGTGGCGGCCCTGGTAGTGGGTTGCCTGGCAGCGGTGGCAATGGCCCCGGCAAAGGCGGTTCCAGTTCGTCCGGCGGCGGCAGCAATAATGGAAAATCATCTTCTGGAGGCTCTAACAATGGCGGTCCGGGTGGTACAGGTGGCGGCAGCAATGGCAGCGGCCCTGTAGGCGGTGGTAATAGCGGCGGACCCGGCAGCGGCAATACTTATACCAATGTATTCGAGGGCGTAAACGTTGCAAACCTTACAGAGGAGCAAATGGATTCCCTTGTTGACCTGCAAAGCAAGCTGGATAAGGCACATAAAAAAGCAGATAAAATAAAGAAACGTAAGGCACGCAAAGCAAAGCGCAAGGCGCGCCGCGCTAAATTGCCCGAGCTGAATGACGCTGAAATTATTGGTGGCAGGGTATTGACTATGCTCACCCGTGCAACTATCAATTTTAACCAGACCGCAGGTACCATATTGCCGGGTTACATGGATAGCACCCGGTTCATGGGTGTAAATAGCTACAACCTTGCACCGGGAATGAACTTCGTTTACGGTTACCAGCCTAACGCTGCTTGGCTCCAGAAAATGGCCAACGACAATAAACTGTCGCGCGATTCCTTGTTCAATGCCCAGTTCCAGCAAACATTCTCTCAAAACCTGAATGCTACTGCGACCTTGGTGCCATTCAACAACATAAAGATAGACCTGTCGCTTACCAAGACTTTTTCAAAGTCTTATAGTGTGCTGTATAAGGACACGGGTACGGGCGTGTTTAATTCTTTCGACCCGTACCAGAGTGGCTCCTTCACCATCAGTTACATTTCGGTGAAAACGATGTTCCAGAACACTGGTGTAAACTCAAATATTTACAACCAGTTCCTTGCCAACAGGGAGATCATATCAACCCGACTTGGTAACAGTAACCCATATACCAATGGCGCACCTGACCCGTCCAATCCTAACTACAAGAAAGGTTACTCAGAGTTTTCTCAGGATGTGCTAGTGCCATCATTCATTGCAGCATACACCGGCAATTCTGCTGCATCAGAACCCTTGATTCAGAACAAATACAACAGTTCCGTACAGGATAATCCGTTTAAATATTTCTATCCTACGCCAAACTGGAAGATTTCGTATAACGGTCTGAGCAAACTGCCTTTCTTCCAGGATATCTTCAAGAACTTCGTGCTTACCAACAATTACACGGGTACCATGTCTATGAACGGTTTCAACTCCAACATGTTCTATCAGGACTTCTATGGTCTCGGCTTCCCATCGTTCATTGATTCGAATTCGCATAACTATGTGCCGTTCTTCCAGGTGCCGAATGTGACCATTACACAGCAGTTCAACCCGCTGATAGGCATGGATGCGGCATTTAAAAACAACCTGACAGCCAAATTTGAGGTTAGGCGCTCCAAGACAACCAGTCTTAGCCTGATAGATTACCAGGTGAGTATGAACAACAGTACGGAATATGTATTCGGTATGGGCTTCAGAAAGAAAGGGGTAAAGCTTCCTGTGGCAATTTTGGGTGTGCAGACGCTGCAAAATGAATTGATTTGTAAACTCGATATTGGTATCAGGGACGACCGGACAGATAATACCTTCCTGGCTAACAATGTGAGCGTTACGTCGCGAGGGCAAAAAGTGATCCGTATTTCACCGTCTGTAGACTACGCTGTGAATAAGAAGCTTACTTTGCACTTCTTCTACGATCGCCAGCAAACAATCCCTTACGTTTCGTCGTCATACCCTACAACGAACACCAAGGCCGGATTGACGCTGCGATTCCTGTTTGCTCAATAGTTTATATATTACAATTCATCGTACCTTTGACCTGTTCACCCAATATAGGAGCCGCATCAAGTGGGGACTTCCTGCGACTACACTATACATAAACATTACCTCTTGAAACTTTACCAAAAAGCTCCGGCCCTTTTATTAGGCTTGGGTATCATCGTTTGTTTATTTCAAATTTGGTGGCCTCAATACTACCTTACTGGCGACGGGCCCTGCCATGTGTATAATGCTGGCATGCTTCATAATATCTGGCTGCACAAAAACGAGGTTTTTTATAAACAATTCTACACGATAGTTGATCAGCCAAACCCCAATTGGCTGTCTCATATTATTTTGTCAATTCCACTGTTTATATTCAGTGGCCCCGTTGCGGAGAAGCTATTTATTTCACTTTACGCAATAGTGCTGGTATCGGGTTTTTATAAGCTGATTCAGAAAGTTGCGCCCGACTCCTCCTACCTTTTCCTGGCTATTTTTATTTTTGTTTTCAACCATACGCTGGCCAAAGGGTTTTACAATTATGTAATGGGCATCGCTATCTATTTTTGGATGGTTTATGCATGGCTCCTGT
>CAILMA010000434.1 GCA_903835145.1 uncultured Bacteroidota bacterium | reverse complement strand
TTGAGGAAGTTCCTTTTGGATCAAATCCCTTCGGATTCCGGTGAATTGAGTAAGCAAATGCCGTTGTCCATCACACTTCCTCCTAAAACTGAAAATAACCCTAAACAAGATTGGAGTCAGGCTTATTTTGAGCACATGCCTTCAGTTGCGGCTATGGCGATGTTCTCTAAGTTTCAGAATGACGTTAGAAGTGCAGAAGGACTTGTAATTAAGAAGTTGGCAGAATTGTCTCACGCAAAAGATCTGAAATATGATACTGTTGCTGCGATAGCCATACCTAAAACAACTTATGCGCTTGTAGGTGATAAGATTGAAGCTACTATATTACTTGCGGCGTTCAATACAAGTAATCAGCCAACCGTTAACATCTCTCAGGGTGGTGGTAACAAGAAGCCAGCGAAGAACGGTGTTATTGAGTGGGAAACAGTTGCATCAGGAACAGGTCTACAGACTGTAAAAGGTACCGTTACACTTGAAGGGACTGCACAGGGTACACTCACCAAGCCATGGTCATTCGACTATGTTGTTGGTCAGACAGGTGCGTCAATGGGATTGGATAAGATGAATATCATGTACGTGGGGGTTCCTAACCCGGTTACTGTGACTGCTGCGGGGTATGCGATAGGTGCTGTTTATTTGAATCTTCCTGCTGGAGTAACACAGACTGGTAGTGATGGACACTTTGTTATCAATTGTACTAATCCTAATCCAAACATGACTATTGACATCATGGCTCAGCCAAAGACAACGGGCGGTACGCCGGTGAAAGTGGGTACGGCTTCTTTCAGGGTGAAGAACATTCCTAATCCAACCCTGTATCTTTTGGACAAAAAGGAAGGTACACTTAGTGCTGCTATGTTCCGCAATGCGATTGCTCCTATTGCTAAATTGGAGAATTTCGAATACGAAGCAAAGTTTAAAATTGTTGAATTCCAGTTTTCTATGTATAGAAAATCAACAGGTGAGGTTACTAACAATATAACTATTAAGAATCAGGCCGGTTGTCGTTTTTCAGACAATGCCGAGATTTCTAAGATGATGAATGTAGCCAGGCCAGGCGACAGGATATACATTGAGAGTGTTAAGGGGGTAGGACCTGATGGTAAAGTAAGGTCGTCATTGGGTAGTCTTATCTTTACATTAAACTAAAAATTTGCAAATATTTTTTATATGAATATTTTTAATTCTTCCAAGTTAGCCTTTGCGGTAATATTGAGTGTTGGTATTACATCTGCATTTGCTCAGAAAGGTACTACAGTTAGCGACGAGCCTGTTGGTGCGGGTGGGGAACAGTTTGTTAATCAGGACTGGAAACCTTCTCTGGTTCAGGATGGTTCTTATGATAAGATGAAGCACGTTGGTGCGCCTATTCCGTGGCAGTATGTGCGTGAAGCAGACGTTTTATGGAAGAAAAGAGTTTGGCGTGAAATCGACATGTTCGAAAAGCAAAATATAGGCTTCCGTTATCAGGGTGATGAAAACACCGGTGGTGGTATGTTTGTGGAAATACTTTTTGATGCTATCAAGCGTGGTAAAGTAAGTGCTTATTCAAACTTTGATGATCGATTTACCACAAAGCTTACCAAGGAGCAAGTTCTTGAACAACTTTCGGGTAGAGTTGATTCTATGACTCAGGATGATCCTATTACTGGTCAGCCAGTTACTAAGGTGTTCAGAAGAGATTTCCGTCCGGAGGATGTTATATCTATTGCGTTGAAGGAAGATTGGATATTTGACCGTAATCAGGGTAAGATGGTTGTAAGGATTGTAGGTATTGCACCAAAAATCATTACCCGTACTGAGACTGGTGATATCAAGGGTTTACAGACAATGTTCTGGTTGAACTACTCTGAATTGAGGCCGATACTTGCTTCTTATGAAGTGTTTAACCCTCAGAATGACATTGCCCGTTACACTTGGGATGAGTTTTTTGAATCGCGTCAGTTTGCCAGCAAGATCACTAAAGTTAGCAATTCGCTTGACCAGAGGTACGAACAGATTTACGGGTCTGATGGTCGTGGCAAAATGGAAGCACTTTATGAGAGCCAACAGGATGCTAATGAAATCTTTAATAAAGAGCATGATATGTGGGTTTATTAAACCTAATATGTTTCAATATTTTACAAGCGCTGCAATTTGGCAGCGCTTTTTTATTATTTTGCAGTTCAATTCCGCTTCATGAATAGTATGGAAAAGCCTAAGCTGGAAGTTTGCCTGTCTCCTGCGTTATTACACCTTTACGATACCAAGGGTTCTGTTGTGGTTATCATAGATATCTTCAGAGCCACTTCTACTATTACTGCTGCATTGCACAATGGAGCTGCATGCGTTGTTCCTGTTGCCACGGTAGCTCGTTGTATAGAGCTTGGCAGCACTATTGAGGGCAGCATCACGGCCGGTGAACGTGACGGTAGAGTAGCCGAAGGGCTGCAGCACGGTAACTCTCCACTTGAATATCCGGCTGACTTCGTAAAAGGTAAAAAGCTCATTCTTACTACTACAAACGGTACCCGATTGCTTCATATGGTAGAGGATGCAGACACCATTGTGATAGGTTCATTTTTAAATTTGCGTGCGGTTTGTGCCTACCTGATAAATCGGGGTAAAAATGTGCTGCTTGGTTGCGCTTCTTGGAAGGATAGGGTTAACCTTGAGGATACACTTTTTGCGGGGGCTGTGGTGCAGGAAATCGGGGCCTCATTTGACATCAATTGCGACAGTGCCCGTGCCGCACGTGTTCTTTATGAACGTGCAAGCAGTGAAGGTTTAATTGAATTTTTGAGTGATAGTTCGCACTACCGTAGGTTGTCGGCTTTCGGGTTGGTTCACGATATGGAATATTGTGTTTCCCTTGATCTGCACCCTGTAGTACCTGTGCTCTACGGCGATGAGATTCAAGTTTTTCATCCGTAACCTCTGGTTATTTTAACTGCATTATTTTTCTATTTTTACAAGGTATTGTTACCTTGATACCTTTATAATGTATGGCCAAGAAAATTCGTCAGCAACCGGTAGTAGGTGCTAACGCCGGACCTGTGAAGGTTCCTGCAGGGACCACTAAGAACGCAGTCAGCAGCAACAATGTGAGCCCTAAAGGAGGTTTTTTTGCTTCCAATAAGACGCATCTGATGGCAATAGGAGCGGTATTGGTAGTTACGTTTTTGGCTTTAAAGGCATCGTTGCTGAATCAGTTTACAAACTGGGATGATCCCGGGTATGTGACAAATCAGCCAATTATAAAAGATTTGAGCAGTGAAGGGCTGAAGAATATTTTTTCGACCGCTATAATGGGCAACTACCACCCCATAACCATGCTTACCTACGCATTTGATTATAGTATCTCCCGGCTTTCTCCTTTTTCGTTCCATCTTCAAAGTCTGTTGTTTCATCTTGCAACAACAGTGCTTGTTTATTGTTTCGTCCAGCTACTTACGAAGCGTACAGTAGCTGCGACTATTACAGCGGTTTTATTTGGGGTGCACCCCATGCATGTGGAGTCTGTGGCGTGGGCTGCGGGGAGAAAGGATGTTGTTTATGGGTTCTTTTATATGGCTTCCCTGATCATGTATTTGTATTATACCAGAGCAGGGGAATTCAAGCGAGCCAAGTGGTTTATTTATTCCATTTTGTTCTTTGCACTGAGTTTGCTTTCAAAGCCTGTGGCTGTGAGCTTGCCGGTGACGCTTTTTGCTATTGATTATTTTGAAGAACGTAAGTGGAATATGGGCATGCTGCTTGAAAAACTTCCGTTTTTTGGGTTGGCGTTTGCGGCGGGTATCAAGTCGTTGTTTGATCAGCGTGTATTTGGTGCGCTGGGGACCCAGGGTGAGACGTTCAATGGCTTGGAAAGGCTTGGCCTTGGTGGATATGCACTCATCAGTTATTTGTGGAAGGCTGTAGTGCCAATAAAGTTATTGTGTTTTTACCCCTACCCATTAAAAGTAAATGGAAGCTTAGAACCTCATTATTACATTTATTTGTTTCTATCGCTTGCTTTGATTTTTGTTGTCTGGCAGTTTGGGCGCAAGAATAAATTTATAGTATTTGGGGCTGCATTTTTTCTTGTGAACATTGCTTTGTTGCTGCAGTTTATACCGGTGGGTGGTGCCATTATTGCCGATAGATATTCTTATATACCCTACATGGGTTTGTTTTTTATGTTGGGGTGGTGGGGAAGCACATGGTTTGAGCCTGGGGGCAATCAACAAACGGGAAAGCTGATAGCTGGTGCTGTAGGGGTATATGTCCTTGTGCTGAGCTTTTTGACCAATGAGCGATGCAAGGTTTGGTATGATGGAATGAGTCTTTGGCGCGATGAGATAGAAGTAGAGCCAACAAGAGCACCAAATGGTTATAACAACCTTGGTTTCTTTTATTTTTCTAAGTTCAATGCGGCACTGGATGCTAAAGAGCGGAAGCTTGATTATGACTCGTCGTTGTACTTGCTTACCAAGGCGATAGAACTGCAGTCGAAATTTGTGAACCCCTATATTTCTCTGGCGGAATTGCACAGGACAGCAGCGCAGTATGATCAGATGGCGAATAACATACCCTCGGCAACGCAACATTTTGTTGAGGCGCGGAACAATTATTATAAGGCGCTTAAACTTGATACCAGCGATCAGGCTGCGAATGCCTATATCGGGTTGGCAATTATGTACAGCATACTTAGGGCGAATGATTCTGCATTGTATTGTTTTAACCAGACATTGCGGTTGAAGCCCTACAACCCTGAGGCACATAGTAATTTTGCCAACTTTCTCGATATGAACGGGCGGCATGACTCGGCATTGGTTCAGTATGGTATTGCAGTACAGCAGAACCCTGACATAGTGGCTCCATGGCTTAACAGAGGCCGCGCCCTGCAACGCATGAACCGCTGCGACGAAGCATTTAAAGACTTCGCACGTGCCCTTGAAATAGACCCGGATATGGGAGAAGTGTACTATGCACGGTCCATGTGCTATGCACAAAAAGGCAATAAAGGTCAGGCTCTTCAGGATGTGCAGAAAGCAATAAGCCTTGGTTTTAACCAGATAGACAACAATTATTACCAGGGTTTGAAGCGGTAGGTTTTTGTACCAGAGCGTGGAAAGGGTTTCCAGCCGGTTTTATGTGTGCTTACCACCGTTGCGGAAGCATATGCCTATGATAGCCGAAGTGAGGTCAACAGTTGCAATTGGAAACGGTGGTTTGGTCAGCGTGTAACTGACCATTTTTTTCTTCCTACATTCTATTTTAATCCCGACCATCGACATTTCACTATGGGTTGGTGCTCTTAAAAGGAGGACATATTCCATCACCGGTATCGACAAAGTATAATCGTAAAATTTTCGGCACGATGCCGCAGGAGTGCTATGGGCTGCGGCGCCAAAAGTCTCTTCCACTATGGCTACAACTTGGAGGATGGGGATAATAGCATCCAATTGGATGGCGGGCTAAATACGCGAATTGAATTCATACCAAAGAAAAAAACAAGATTATACCAACACCTAATATAATTTAGTCCAAAAGTTTGAC
>CAILMA010000433.1 GCA_903835145.1 uncultured Bacteroidota bacterium | reverse complement strand
TTACCGTCTTCCCATGTATCCCAATGCCTGTAGTCGAGGTCGGTATAGATTTTGGCTGTATTGTTCGGCAGGTCAGGGTAAATATCTGTTCCCACCATCGGTTTTACGAGCACATCTTTTGAGAAAGCTACATATTTTCCATTGGGTGAAACCCATACGTTTTCAGCGTTTTGGAGGCCGTTGTATACTTCTGTCCAGGAGCTGCCTTCGTCGGTACTTTTGTATAAAAAGTTGTCGTAGTACGAGTACCACGCGTCGCCATAGCGGTTGCATATTGTTTTTCCGGCCTCAGTGGTCCACTCCTTACTTGTCCCGTCTTCTATGGCTATTCGATAGCGGTGGGAGGTGCTTTTTTCTGTTTTCCAGTCAGTTGATTTCGATGAATAGTAAAGGTATTTGCCATCCTTGCTTACACCCTCAGCTGAGACTCTGCGTACATTCCAGAGTAATTCAGGGGTCATACGGTCCTGTGCCCCAACGTTAAGCGCCAGGAGCAGGCAAAGCGGAAGTAAAGTGTATTTCATATAATTAATTATAATTATTCCGGATTGGAAAGGCTAAAAGTACAAAAGCTGATAACAAAAAGTAAGAAATTACAATTAATCATATTTTAGGTTACCGTAGCCTGATTCAACGTTTTAGGTCTTCCTTTAAGAAATTTAAGAATCACCGACACTGAATTCCTGGTATGATTGAAGGCATAGCTGGCTCAACTTTTATTTACTGCCAGAGCGGTTCAGGCTTTTTTGAGGCTCAGGTTTCTGCTCAAAGTCAATGGTGTTTTCCCAACCCGGTTTTAGCGTCACGTTTCCTTTATAGGGTATTACTTCCTCCGGCTGTATTCGTTCAAACAGGCTTCCAGGGTCCCACTTGCCATTGTGGTTCTTGTCGACAATGACTCTGAAGTAGTAACGTGCAGGTTGCAGCCAGGTGAAATTAATTAGTGTATCGCTTACGGGTTTGAGTGAAGTTGTATCTCTATCGGTGTAAACCATGAGCAGGTAGTCATTGCTCTTGTATTTCGCTGGCAAGTGCACCGTAATTTTGCCATAGTCGTCTTCTTCCCGGGTGCGGAAAATGTATTTCCCTGGCTGAGCTTCTTTCCCTGCTGTGTCTTTAGCAAATCCTTTGGCAAGTTTAAGTGTATAGGCCGTGTTTTCAAGCCATGTCGTTGTTATGCTCACTTGATTGCGGTGGGCTGTATCGGTATTGAAGTTTAGGGTAGCCGTTTTAGATACGCCATTGCTATCATAGCTAAGCGAAATGCGGTCTTTAAAAAGCACCGGCAGGTGATTAAAGCTTAAAATCAACGGATTATACTTTTCTCCCCGTCGTATGTCAAAGGTTCTTTTGCTGATGTTAGAGGTATCAACATTTACGCTGCAAGAAAAGCCTTCTTTTGCTGGTTCTGGTTTTGAAAAGGATTTGGCAGTTTGGGCTGAATCCTTGGTTTTTACCGCGGTATCAGGCTCTTCAAAGGTTCTGATTAAAGGTGGTGGCGCGGAAGTATCGCCAGACATAACCTGCGCATCGGCAAAGCCAATACCTTCGCCGGGGCCATCATACATCAGGTTTCCGTTGGGGTCTTTAATTGCATAAATTTTAAAAGAGCGCTTGGGCAATCCCTTGAACTGGAATGCTCCGGAGGCATCGGCAGTGGTCACGTACTTAGGTTTTTTTCTTACCACCGCGCTGTCTTTTTCTGTACCGTTATATAGTACCACAATCACGCCAGAACTATCTGGCACCCCGGTAGCAGCATTAACCACCCGGCCTGAGAGTTTCAGAGAATCGAAATAGGACCCGGTGCTAAATGTATAGGTGTAGTTTTTAAAAACATTGTTTTCGTGCAGGTCTTTAATGGCATTTCCGAAAGATATGCGGTAGGTAGTGTTGCTATCAAGCAGGGTATCTGCGATCTTAACGACAACGTGTTTGTAAAGGCCCGTTACAGTGGGTTGAATGGTTAGCAACGGTGATATCTGTACCTCCTTAGTGGCATCAGTAACGGCTATGTACTCGTTAAAATAAAGCTCTATTCTTTTTACTCTGGTGTTCTTTAGTGAATCAGCCGGCTCAATGGATATTAATTTTGGTGGCGTAATATCTTTTTTACCACCGGTTGGGGTTGTTATATTGGCACATCCTGTTACAAATAAAAGAATGGCAATTAAAATGTGGCTGGGATTTCTGCTGCTCATTTGCGCGCCAAAAATAGCACAATTAAAAATGCATTTAAGACCCAAATGAAAAAAGGGAGTTAAATATAGCTGCGGTCGTATTGCAATCGGCAGTTCAGAGTTGGCATTTTTGCAGTGAAAATAGAAAAATGTATTTTTAATGCTCGTTTTAACGACTTAGGCATTACCTTTGCACCTCTGGCAAGTCTTATACGGCCAGCTCCTGTTAAATCCCCCAGGGTAGGAATGCAGCAAGGGTAGGCGGTTGAGCGGTGC
>CAILMA010000432.1 GCA_903835145.1 uncultured Bacteroidota bacterium | reverse complement strand
CTGTGCTTGAAGCACCAAAATTGCCGCTGCTGCGGAGGTGTGCGTAGGCCATTAATCTGCTCATCTCCTGAGCAACCTCAGTAAGCTTTCCAAAGTCATTTTTGAAATGCTCCAGTGACATTTTATCTGAAAGCGCCTGCATTTCTTTCACCACATACCACTTGTCATCTATTTTGAGCGGCGAGAGGAATGCCGGCGATGCAAACTGCATAATATATCCTGCAGTGATAATGCGCTCAGCCTCATTTTTAAAGCGGGGTTGTTTTACGTTTACCAGGTCTACATAGCAAGAATTTCGGGATTCTTTTACATCTATCATATAGCGTTTGCCTTTCTTTTTGCAGAAAAACAAGATGCAGTACCTGTTGAGCCCAAGTGAGCCTGTACCCGCAATGCGGTGCGCCGCATCTTCGAATACCATATGTGAGAACCTTGACTGGCTGCCAAGCAGGGGACTAAGGCTTTCAAACAAAGCCATTTTATGTTCTTCGTCCAATTGCTTAAAGTGGATATCGTCGATTTTGAGCTGCATCGCTCCCTTCACCTTTGCAGTGCGCTTACCTATGAACTCATCCCGGTCAACGGTGCTCATGTGGTCGAAAAAGTGGTGGAACTCGCCATGTGCCAGCGCAGCTTCCATTACCGAAGCTTTGCGCTTGGCTACGGTCGTAACGTAGGTATCGAGCAGGTCGTGTGCTGTTTTGTGCAGTTTTATGTGGCTTGCATTCATTTGCGTGCCTGCAACTAAAACACTGGTGATGAAGCGGGTTACCTCATATTCAGGCGATGCCAGGATCGCTTCATCAAAGTCATTCAAATCGAAATAGACCTGCCTGTTGTCACTTTTATAAGAACCGAAATTTTCGAAATGGAGGTCGCCACAAATCCATGTTTTTACCTTCGGCTTGGCCTTAAATTGTTTTGCAAAATCTTCAGCGAAGAGGTGGCAGGTGCCACGGTAAAAGCGGAACGGGCTTTCCTGCATAGCCTTCCATTTCAGTTCCCGTGACCACTCCGGAATCCCTGAATTATATTGGTTAATTCGCTTAAGCAAAGACATAATTAGAATTTTTTTTTAGCTGTTTCTAACTAATAAAACAGAAAAGGTTACGGAAAAATACTGCACTTTTCTTAAAGAATGGTGCACAACATTTCCAATGTAAAAAAAAGGAATTTAAGCTTACCAAAAGATTATTTTTAGGTAAATAATTTTGTTCGGTAGGAACATGACTAAAAATAGTTGGCACGAATGGGGGCAGGTTATGAGAATTCTACAGATTTAATTAGTTTTGGGTTACACATTTATAAAGGTTCATCACAAAACTTCAATATGAAATTAGTAAAAATGGTGCCGGGATTAATGCTTTTTTCCCTGGTTTTGGGCAATACCCACGCCACTGCCCAAGACAAAAGCAAGGCACCTCAGGCCACGCCGGTGAAGGCAACGGACAAAAAGAAAACGATGAATGCCAAGCCGGCACCGGCGAAACCAGCTGACGTTAAGAAAGGTGCAGTAGCCAAGCCTGCAGATGCTCATAAAAATGCCGCAGCAACCAAGCCAGTAGCAAAGCCTATTGCCAAGCCGGGCGATAAAACCAAGGATCTCAAAGCTCATGCTCCCGCAAAACCTGTTAAGACAAAACCCGTTGCTGCAAAGGAGACTGCTGCCAAAGTAGCTCCAATGAAACTTACAGAGGTGGAAGGAATTTCAGAATATGTGTTAGGTAATGGCCTGCACGTGCTATTGTTTCCTGATGCATCGAAGCCTACAATAACTGTAAACATCACCTACATGGTGGGTAGCAGAATGGAGGGATATGGGGAAACGGGCATGGCGCACTTGCTGGAGCACATGATGTTCAAGGGTTCGACTGGTCACCCACACGTACCAGATGAACTGACCGCACATGGTGCAAACCCCAATGGTACCACTTCTTACGACCGAACAAACTACTTCGAAACTTTCAACAGTACCGACGAGAACCTGAACTGGGCGCTGAGCCTGGAGAGCGACCGTATGGTAAATTCATTTATTGCTGATAAAGACCTCAAAAGCGAGTACAGCGTTGTACGCAATGAATTTGAATCAGGTGAAAACAACCCTTCTTCAATATTGGAAGAAAGAGTGCTGAGCACGGCCTACCTGTGGCACAACTATGGTAAGGCTACCATCGGTTCTAAAGAGGACATAGAAAAAGTTCCGATTAAGAACCTGCAGGAGTTTTATAAAAAATATTATCAGCCAGACAATGCTATACTACTGGTAGCAGGCAAAATTGACAATGCCAAGGTGCTGGACCTTGTTAATAAATACTTTGGAGGAATACCACGCCCTACAAGGGTTATAGACCCTGGTTATACCATAGAGCCTGTGCAGGACGGTGAACGAAGCGTGAAGCTGAACAGGGTAGGTGATGTGCAGACTGTGAGCTGCGCTTACCACATTGTCGCTGGTTCAGATCCTGATTATGTAGCTTTCGATATCCTGAATGAAGTACTCGTAAATAAGCCAAGTGGCCGCCTTTACAAAAGCCTCGTTCAGACAGGCCTCGCGACTACCGTATGGGCCGATGACCCGGCAATGAAGGATGCTGGTTACTTCTACATTAATGTGGATGTGTTGAAAGAAAAAAGCCGCGATAGTGTGAAAGATGAATTGTTTCATACCATAGCTGACATTAAGAACAACCCGATTACTGCCGATGAGGTAGAGAAAGCAAGGGCAAGGCTGGTAAAGAACTTCGAAGAAACCTACAGGAACTCAGAATACGCAGGACTTACGCTGAGTGAATTCATAGCCCAGGGCGACTGGCGCCTGGGTTTTATCTACAGGGATAACCTGAAAAAGGTAACTGCAGATGACGTGAACAGGGTTGCCAAAACTTACTTCATAAAATCTAACAGAACGGTTGGTGAGTTCATACCTACCGCGGCACCTGTGCGTGCACCTTTGCCTGCCCAGCCAAACGTGGCTTCGCTCGTAAAAGATTACAAGGGACAGGCAGCCTTGGCGCAGGCCGAAGCTTTCGACCCATCGCCAATGAATATTGAAAAAAGGACTGTAAAAGGTACACTGCCGGGTGGTGCAAAATATGCCCTGTTGAGCAAAACTACCCGTGGTAACACAGTTGAGGGTACTATAGCACTTAGAATAGGACAGGAAAGCAAGTTGCAGAACAAGGCCGGCATCGCGTCGCTAACGGCTCAAATGCTGAAACGTGGCACCAAGAACAAGACTATGGCTCAGATTAATGAAGCATTGGATAAATTGTCATCCTCGGTTTATATATACGGTGCTGGCCAGCAAGTTGTCGTGATGATAAAATCAACTAAGCCAAATCTTTCAGCTGCCCTTGACTTGGTAACTGAACTTTTACGTGAGCCATCTTTTAATGCCGAAGAATTCAAGACGCTGAAAACAGAAAACATTAGTGGACTGGAGCAAGAGCGCTCTGAGCCACAGAGTATTGCTTTCAGAGAGTTTACCAGGATAG
>CAILMA010000431.1 GCA_903835145.1 uncultured Bacteroidota bacterium | reverse complement strand
GTGAAGAACTCAGGCGTTTATCAGCAATACTGCCCAATGGCCTTCAATGAAAAAGGGGCTTACTGGCTGAGCAATGAAAATGAAATTAAAAATCCGTATTTCGGGAAGAAAATGCTGGAATGCGGGGAAGTAAAAGATTCACTTTAAGTTTATTGATGTAAATGTTTCTGCGATGGATGCTATTTTTCGGCGTCCATCGTTTTTTGATTTTGAGGGGTATTCAGGGAATGAATTGTGAGTGCTTATGCCGAGCAAACATAAAAATTCGGCATCATGCCGCTGGTGTCCTCATCCCCTGGCCCCTTCTCCGCAAGCGGCAGAAGGGGTAACGTGACATCCGATTTGCGTGCCAAAATTGATATTCAAAATGATATTAAATGTAATTCCCTCGACTGCGTATGGGTGGGGCCTTTATGCCGTTTCTTTTTCATTATTTTTACTGCAATGAAATCAAAGTTGGTGATATTGTTATTTACGCTCACTTGTTTGTGTGCTGTGCTTTTTATGCGACCGTGGCTAAAAGACAACTACACATCAGATGCGCTTGGGTATTACCTCTACCTGCCAACGATATTCATTTATCATGACCTGGATGCCCTGAAGTTGGAAAACCGCCAGCAATATGCTCATATAAAGAGGGAGACAAACCCATATGATGCTGCCAAGACAGAATGGAGTTTTGATAAATTCACGCTTGGTACTGCGTTATCTGAGCTTCCCTTTTTTCTCATAGCTTATGGTATTACAGACAATGTAACGGGGTTTTCGCCTGATGGTTATGGTATCCCTTACCAGCTCGCGGGTATATTCAGCACAATATTTTGGGTAGTTATGGGGCTATTTGTGATGCGGAAGTTTTTACGGCTTTATTTTAGTGATGCGATAGTTGCTATTACGCTTTGCTGTATTGCTTTGGGTACTAATTTGTTTTGCTACTCTGCGTTCAACTTTGGTATGTCGCATACCTATTTGTTCTTCCTTTATGCTTGTGTGCTGCTTTTTACGCAGCGTTTTTATGGCGCACCAAGCGCAAGAAAGGCGTCTGTTTTGGGTTTGCTTTCAGGGCTTATAGTGATAACCCGGCCGACGGCTATATTGATTTTCCCTTTGCTGGTGTTGTTTTGGGAGGTGGGTACCGTCGCCAGCCTGAGAGGGCGGTTAGCCTTTTTCGGTGCGAATCTGGGACCAATTGCAGTGGGTGTGTTTTCGTTTGTGCTGGTTGCCCTGATACAGTGCAGCTACTGGAAATACACAACGCACCAATGGATTTATTATTCCTACACTCAGGAAGGTTTTGATTTTTTGAAGCCAAATATCATCAATGGGCTATTCAGTTTCAGGAAGGGTTGGTTGGTATATACACCGATGGTGATACCGGCATTTATAGGGCTGTTTATGATGAGGCGGCGCAACCCAGCTCTGTTCCCGATTTTCGTGTTGTATTTTGTTGTAATAATCTATGTTGTCTTCAGCTGGCGGTGCTGGTGGTATGGCGGTAGTTTCAGTGCGCGGGCATTGGTTGAATCATTGGCTCCACTGGCGCTCCCGTTGGGTTATTTTATAAAGTATGCCATTGATAGCGCAGGCAAGACAGTCCGGTATAGTGTGGCCTGCCTGCTCACTTTTTTTGTTCTGTTGAATGTCTTTCAATCTTACCAATATTCGATAGGTGTTATACATTACGACAGAATGTCGTGGGCTTACTACTGGAAGGTATTAGGGAAGACCAAGGCCGACCCAGCAGACGAGCGATACTTGATGGATGAAAAGGAGTACTGGCGGGAGCTCAACGCAACGGTGCAGTAGTAACTAAGAGGTGATTTATCGAGTTTATAGCGGGTGTTGTGATAGAACAATTCAACTGTTTATTAAATCTGCAATAAAATAGGCTTCTTGCGACCCTTTATAGTCTATTTCAATAAAAACCACCTGATATAACTCACAGGTTTGAAATACCTTTGGCCTCAAATGATTTGCAGGCTTGCAATTCAAGCTGCACTATACATTTTCAGGTAATTATGAAAAACGGTATTCTTCTAAAAACAGCTG
>CAILMA010000430.1 GCA_903835145.1 uncultured Bacteroidota bacterium | reverse complement strand
GGTGCTACAGACGCGGTGCGATGAAATCCAACTGGGATGGCGAAATTCGCCGCCTATTGGTAGCTCAGCAATAAAAATTGGCTCACAATTTGGCAAAATATTTAACCGCAAAGTGCGCAAAGCAAAGCACAAAGAAGCCGCAAAGGATATTATAAGTCTTTTTAGACCCTTCGCGGACCCTTTGTGCTCTCTTCGGTTACACTTCTTGGATCAGTCTCAGCCGGGGTAGGTACGACAAAATCATTCAATGTACCACCTACGCCCGATTTATTCGAAGATTCACCCCCTTACAAAATAACCCTATCAATGTTGTTGTTGCCAAAATCGTAGGGCAGGTAGGCAAGGGATGGTATTTTGTTGGTAATGATAAGGCTGGCTTTCTTACCCACTTTTATGGTGCCGAGTTCTGCACTTAGCTCCATAGCATAGGCACCGTTTATCGTGACTGCATTTATAGCCTCTTCAGGAGTCATTTTGAGCTGGGTACAGGCAAGCGAGAGCAATAAAGAAACGTTGCCCGACGGGCAGGAACCCGGATTGTAATCGGTAGCGAGGCACATGGGCAGGCCGGCATCTATAATGCGCCGGGCAGGCTGATACTGAATACCGAGGAAAAATGCTGCGGCGGGCAGTAAGGTGGGCATAGTATTGCTGCCCTTCAGCGCCTCTATTTCCGCAGCTCCCACACATTCAAGATGATCAACGCTAAGTGCATTGTGCTTTACCCCTACCTGTACCCCACCCGAATAATGGAGTTGATTGGCGTGTATCTTGGGTTTCAGCCCATACTTCCAGCCAGCCTCCAGCAGTCGCTCGGTCTCCGGTATTCCAAAAAATCCTTCTTCACAAAAGGCATCCATATAGTCAGCCAGTCCTTCGCCTGCCACCCGTGGCAATATCTTCTCTATAATTAATTTTACGTACCCTTCCTTGTTATCCCGGTACTCGAGCGGATAGGCATGAGCAGCCAGCAGCGTAGCTTTCACGGCTACTTTACTGTTTTCTTTGAGTTTCCTTATTACCTTCAGCATCTTGAGCTCGCCCTCCTCACAAAGGCCGTAACCGCTCTTTATTTCTATGGCTGCCGTTCCCTGCGCCACCACGCGGTGCAGTCGTTCAAGGCTTTGGTCATATAGTTCGTTTTCATCCATTGCATTGAGCCTGCGTGCCGAGTTCAGTATACCTCCGCCATTTCGGGCTATTTCTTCATAGCTTTTTCCTTTTATGCGGTCCACAAACTCACCATCGCGCGGCGCTGCAAATACAAGATGCGTGTGGGAGTCGCACCATGCAGGCAATACCAGGCGTCCGGTGGCATCTATCGTTTCATCAGCACCGGTATCGGGCATTGTATCCATAGCACCAAAGCTGTGAATGATACCGTTCTCAGCCATTAACCAGGCATGCTCTATCGATGGCAGGTGGCTCATTTCTGCTCCACTTACTTTTTGTCTGTTTTCCTTTTCCTGCTCTATGGAACAAAGTTGCCTGATATTGGTAATGAGTAAACGCATATGCTGAGTATTGGGGTAAAATCCTTGGAAGGCCTAAAATAATAAAACCCCGAAAATCGGGGTTTTATATTAAAATTCAGTATTTAAAATAGTTGTTTCAGTATTGCTTTTAGCCTTATCCCTGAACATGCAATTTAAATGTAAACGTACAAGTAGCATGGAGAGAATCGGTAGTTGGCCTGCGAAGACTGCCACCGAGGTTGTAAGTAAAGGTGCTGCCACCTGTTAAATAACCTTTCAGTTCTGCTGTGGTATCAACTGGCAAAGTTAATGTAGAAGAGTACACATCAGGATTGTTAGGGATAGTAACGGTAAATGGTGTTGTGTTGCCATTGGTATGGAAAGAAGCATTGCAAGTTTTGAAGTTTGCAAAATTCTCAGCAACAGTCGGGTTAAGCAATGTGACAACGCAAGAAGTGATTTTTGCGCTTGTAATATTGCTCACGCCCAATACATTAGCTGTGTTCGCTTTAATGAATGAGTCTACGTTATAAGTGTTAGATTGTGTTCCATTCGCTGCAATAGTCGTATCCGGGTATGGAGGAATAGTTATGTTTACTGTAGCAGTTTGCATTGCCAGATCATACTGCAATGCCTGAGCCAACTTGGTGCAAGAGTTAAGGTAAAACATTGCAAAGCAAGAAAGCGCGAGGGTCGAGGTAATTAGAAAGCTTCTTTTTTTCATAGAATTATAGTTTGTACAAAGGTAAGAATTAAAAATAATAAACAAAACAGTTTTGAACGGTTAAACCAAAAATAATCTTATATTTTCGATGAATCTGGAAAATAAATTAGTCAAATGCCTTGATTACCAATTATTGTTACTTGTCGATAACTTAAACACATTTGGTCACTCCCAACTCACCTGCCATTACAATACCGCAAATATCATACCACAAATTTCAAAAAACTGTTACATCAATCACATTTAACCCCTTTAACACATGATTAACCTCTTACTAATCAAAGAGGTTTGCCTGCATATTTTTTCCCGAATGTTTGTTCTCGTGGGTAAGCAGCCATTGTTTGCGCTGCAAGCCTCCGCCATATCCTGTGAGGCTGCCATTTGTGCCCACAACCCTGTGGCAGGGCACCAGTATCGCAATGCCATTTTCTCCGTTGGCACCGGCCACGGCCCGAATCGCCTTTTCATTCCCAAGGAAAATAGATTGTTGCTTATAAGTGCGGGTTTCTCCATAAGGTATCTGCAGCAAAGCCTGCCACACGCTCACCTGAAACGGGGAACCTGCCAGATGCAGGGGTACTGTAAAGTCCTTCCGCTCGCCCGTAAAATATTCATTCACCTGAGTGGTAAGCACGTCGAACAATGGATGATATCCATCGGCAAACTTTTCGCCCACATGTTGCTGTACCCGCTCCATTATGGGCCCGATGCGCTTACGGTATTCAAAATCAAACAGGCAGATACCAGCGTCGGTCGCCCCCATCAGCATTTTACCAACAGGCGTATCGATATGTGAAAGTGCTATCATGGCTAAAGGTTGCGTATGAAAGAGAATTTTACCCAAAATTTAACCGGTAATTTCAATGCCGGCATCAGGATTGTTTTCGGCTATTGTTGCCTCTACAAACTGTTGTACCAGCCCATCGAACCATTGGCCGCCATTCAGCAACATCATTATCTGAATCGGGATTACTATAATGGGTATGTTCCACTCTGCTATTTTCTCCCGAAGCAGTAACAGCCGCGCCGCATCTTTTTCGGTGGTGATGATCACTTTGTTCTGCACCTGCCAATTATCGTGGGCTGCCTTTATCTCTTCAATATCGGTCGTTACAAAATAATGGTGGTCAGGATAGGTAAGCGTGTGCACATCGGCAGCTGTTTGGCTCACATAGGCTATAAGCGGCTCAGGCCGCGCTATACCACACACCAATATCGCATTGGTGCCGGCAAAATTCATGGGTTCATTGGTCATAAACCTATAGGACGTACCATATCCTATTCCGGTAAAAAACACTTGTTGGTTTGGCAGGGGTGCAATCTTTGCCGTTATTTCATTGGCCTCTTGCTGTGTTAGTTGCAGTGGGCACTTCGATACCACTATTATCTGGGCCCTTTTGTAAGCACTCCTCCCCTCTCTCAGGTTACCAAAAGGCAAGATATGATCAGTGTAAAACGGCCGGGAATAATCTGTAATCAATATATTTAAACCAGCCTTTACGCTCCTGTGCTGGTAGGCATCATCAAGCAATATCACCTCCACCCCCGGCCGGCGTTGCAGCAATGTAGGTATACCGGTCAGTCGCTCTTCGGCCACACACACCACAGCCTCAGGAAACTTCATAAAAAACTGCATTGGTTCATCGCCTATTCTAAGTGCATTGGTATTCGCATCCGCAAGCAGGAACCCCTTGGTGTAGCGCTTATATCCTCTACTCATGGTGGCAACCCTATACTGATATTGCAGTAAATTGATCAGATATTCGATGTGTGGCGTTTTACCAGTACCGCCTGTAGAAAGGTTACCAACGCAAATAACCGGCACACTAAACCCTATGGAATCAGAAAAACCTAAATCATAAAGCCTGTTGCGCAACCACACCAGCAGACCATAAATAAGCGTAAACGGGTACAATGCCAGCCTGAGCAAAGAAACGACATAATACAGGAAACTGTTTTGCTTCATGAGGTAAATATAGGGCAAAGACCAACACCACCGGTAAAGGCGCAGCGAAATACCCCGTTTTTAAATGTACTAATTTATCATAATTCGAAAGCAATTCTACTTTTGTATTACATTTATGGCCAGCATGGCTACGGAAAACAAATCAAAAATCAGGAAATGGCTTAAGTATACGTTGCGCACGATATTGGTATTGTTTCTGGCATCTATGGTTTATACCGTGCTTTGCCGCTGGATGTGGCCTCCGATTACGGTTACTCAGGCGGTCGATGCCTGCACGGGTTATGGCCTTAAGCGGGATTATGTAAGCTGGGAAAACATATCGCGCAATGTGAAGCTGGCAGCCCTTGCCAGTGAAGACCAACGCTTCCCGGAGCATGGGGGCTTCGACTGGAAGTCCATAGATAAAAGCATGAACAACCCAAGCCCGCGCCGCAAAAAGAAACGTGCCAAGGGCGCAGGGGCAAGCACTATAAGCCAGCAAACAGCGAAAAACGTGTTCCTGTGGCAGGGTTCAGGTATTGGCCGGTATATAAGGAAGGTGCCAGAGTTCTACTATACCAAAATGATAGAATGG
>CAILMA010000429.1 GCA_903835145.1 uncultured Bacteroidota bacterium | reverse complement strand
CTTATATGCAGGCATTTCGGTGCATTCATCAGTTTCTTAGTTTTACTGTCAATACCCCCGGGCAGTATGCACTCGCAAACCACCTTTTATCAGGCAATGCAACGCGCGTAGGAGCGCTTATGGAGCAGAAAAGGGACTATTTTCTGGAGCTGATGAAGGAGACACCATTTACGATTCATAATCCTACAGGCGGCAGCTATTTTCAGATAGCAAGCTATGAACGCATCAATGAAATGCCCGACATGGAATTTGCACAATGGCTTACCCGGGAGCATGGTGTCGCCACCATCCCGGTTAGTGCTTTTTACCACAACAAAAAGGACGACAAACTCATCCGTTTTTGTTTTGCCAAAAAAGAAGAAACATTGGAACAGGCCGCCGAATTACTAAGAAAGATTTAGCTGCAATCGCTGTTAGGCGTTTGCTTTTTCAGGCCATACAATCGGTATTTTCTCTACCTTGATCTTACCAAAACCACCAAGTACGTTCCTGAGGTTGTGCAAGCCCTGGCGCTTAATAAGCGATGCTGCAATTACCGAGCGGTAACCACCTGCGCAATGCACATAGAGGTTTGCTTCTTCATCAAGTGTAGCAATTTGTAACGGATCAGTAAGTGTATCGAGCGGAAGGTTAATTGCTCCCTGCACATGACCAGCATCGAATTCGCCGGGTTTCCTCACATCAATCACCTGCAGCCTGTCGTCATGTGGTAAGTCCATAGCCAGTTCATCTGGTTCTACATCGATGATCAAGTCTATGGTTTCTCCGCCGTTTTTCCACGCTTCGAAACCGCCAGCCAAATAGCCAACAATATTGTCAATACCTACGCGTGCAAGGCGGGTAATACTTTCTTTTTCTTTTCCATCTTCTGCAACAATAACAAGTTGTTGTGCAAGAGGAATGATGGTACCGGCCCACTCTGCAAATCGCCCATCGAGCCCTATACTAATGGCTTCAGGTACGAAGCCGTGCGTAAACACCGATGATGGCCTTGTATCAAGGATCCAGGCACCGTTATTTACAACGGCCTTAAAATCGGCTACCGACAAGGCCTGCAGGCCTTTTTCGTATACCTCATCAATGCTTTCGTACCCTTCCTTATTGATCTTTGCGTTCAATGGAAAATACACTGGCGGAGTATTGAGCCCACTTGTGACAGCATCAATGAAAGCCTGACGCGATTGGTCTTTAAGGGCGTAATTTGTCGCTTTTTGGGCACCGATGGTACTGAATGTTTCAGGTCCAAGGTTTTTGCCGCAGGAAGACCCAGGGCCATGTGCAGGATATACAATAAGGTGATCGGGCAGTGTTTTTATTTTGTTGTTGAGGCTATCGTACATCATGTCTGCCAGTTCCTCCTTCGTCATGTCGCCGCTAAAAAGATCGGGACGGCCCACGTCGCCAACAAAGAGCGTATCGCCGGTGAAGATGCAATAGGGCTCATTCTTTTCGTCGCTTAGCAAATAACATGTACTTTCAAGTGTATGCCCTGGTGTATGTATCGCTTTAATCGTTGAGCCCCCAAGCTTAAATTCTTCGCCATCTTTTGCAACGTGAACCTTGAATTTAGCATTGGTATTTGGGCCATAGACTATAGGTGCTCCTGTTTTTTTAGATAAGTCTAAATGACCACTTACAAAGTCTGCATGGAAGTGTGTTTCAAAAATATATTTTATGGTCACTCCCTTTTCATCCGCCATTTTAATGTACGTATCTACATCGCGGAGCGGGTCAATAACCGCTG
>CAILMA010000428.1 GCA_903835145.1 uncultured Bacteroidota bacterium | reverse complement strand
TACAGAACATTTATGCAATAAAAATCAAATTTTTAATTGATTGTAACCATGGGTTAATAGAACTGATACCCGCCGAGCTTTAATTGGGAGCAATGAGTCGGAGACTGCTTTCCGGTGCGACGTAGTCGGAGACTGACGCCGGGCAGTTGTTTTGAATCGGTTGATGCGGGCGGTTGCAAACAGCGATTTTTTGGGGGGGCATTGCAAGGTCATCGAGGCTCATGTCTCCGCTACAGACCTGCGGGAGGCTGCGGGAGGGAGTGGAAAGTAACAATCGAAGCGACCAACAAAAAACAGACAAATCTCTATATCGGGATATTTTATTACATTTACCTGATTGAAAACAACATCATGAAGAACATAATTTTATTGCTTAGCGCAATCGCGTTCCTTTTTGTGCCAATGCAATTGGGGGCACATGAAAAAGCTACGGTAAAGGTGAGTACTATTCAGCAAAAAGGAAATATGGTGGCGATAACCGTGTTGTCATCTCAACCCTTTAAAGTTGGGGGAAACGTATATGTGCTGCACATTGGGGGCACTACTTTTGCGCACGGCAAGCAGTCGAGAGTGAATGGAAAGGGTTCGCTGGTTTATTATTTACAAAAATCACAATTTGATGCCCTTAACGAAGGTGCAAAAATGTTCCTTACCTATGGTAAGGCAGGCGGCAGTTCCGAAGATAACCTTACTGAAATGTCTGCTTCTGCAACCTTCCCCTGCTGGGCTCTGGGTAACTTCAGCAAACAAGTGACTAAATAAAACCTATTGATTGCCGACCAGTAAAATTTGCAGAAAATACAAACAACATGAACAAACATTTACAAAGATATATATCAATAGTTGTTGCCTTTATAGGGTTGGGTAATTATAACCTGCTGGCCCAGTCGACGCCGGACCCGGGCCTGCCGGGTACTTATTCTGTGGTAAAAGCAGAGTATGATTTCGGCGACCTTGCCTGGAAGCCACCAAGCTTTCCTGATTCGGTGGAGGTCAGGGGTTCAGTACACTACCCTACTCCGTTGTCGGCGGGTCCGTTTCCCGTTATCTTCTTCTTGCATGGCCGCCACGATTGCTGTTACGATACTACAAATCCGGCAAATGTAAGTTCTGACTGGCCGTGCAGGGGCACTTATAAATCCATAACGAGTTATGAAGGTTATGACTATGTAGCGCGGAATATGGCCAGCCACGGTTATATAGTGGTTTCCATTTCCTGTAACGCTATAAATGCGGCTGATGATACGGTTGCAGACTATGGTATGCAGGGCCGCGGAGAGCTGCTGCAGCATCACTTTGATGTATGGAATACATTTAATACCACCGGCGGCGCCCCTTTCGATTCTACATTCGTGGGTAAGCTGGACATGCAAAATATTGGCACAATGGGTCACTCCCGTGGTGGTGAAGGAGTAATTTTTAATGCGCTATATAATAAGTCGCTGGGCAGCCCCTATGGCATAAAAGCTGTGATAACACTCGCTCCGGTAGATTTTCTGCGGCATGTAATGCACGGCATACCGTTGCTTAATGTTGCGCCCTATTGCGATGGCGATGTGTATGACGAAGAAGGGGTTCACTTTTATGATGATTCCCGGTATAGCGACACGACTGACCAGGCACCTAAACATAACGTGCTGATGATGGGTGCAAACCACGACTTCTTCAATACGGTTTGGACACCTGGCTCCTACATTGCCGGCGGGGCTGATGACTGGTTGTATTATTTTAGCGCAACCGAGAGCCACTGTGGCACAAGCGCAGCGACCCGGTTTGATACAACTAAACAGAAGGCTGCTTTCAATGCCTACGCCTCAGCATTTTACAGGATATACCTGGGTCATGAAAACCAGTTTGCACCCATACTGGAGGTTAAGGACATAGTGCCGCCTACCTCGTCAATGCTGGACAGTGCCGACGTATATGTCTCCTACCACCCTGCACGGGCCGATCAGCTTGATTTTAACCGGACAGATAGCCTCGTTCGTTATACCCAAAACTCGCTTTTCGATACAGTTACCGAGAGCGCGCTGGTCTCCTCACAGATTTGTGGTGGTGGGTTATCGGAACCTGACTGCGGCTTCACGATCAATGGTGGCCAAAAACCACATAGTGGAACTACTTCTGAAATAGGACTATCTGAAATGGGATTGCGGTGGAATGATACGCTTGCTTACTACGAAAACAAAATCCCGGCGGCCAATGAAAACCTGAGCGGGTATCAGTACCTGCTCTTCAGGGCGGCGGTCAATTTCAGAAATTCTACCTCAGGTGTGAGTCAGGATTTTAGTGTTCTGCTTACGGACTCAGCCGGGAACACAAGCAATCAATATGTTACCAACTACAGTCACGCTTTGTTTTATGAGCCGGGATCAGAGCCATATGACCTTCCCAAAGCTATGTTCAATACTATTTCAGTACCCCTGAATGCTTTTACAGGCGTGGACCTTAAGAAAATACGCTCGGTTAAATTCTTGTTTAACCGCACAGCAGCAGGTTCTATTTTAGTGAGCGACCTTGCGTTCACGAATCCTCTTTGTGGCAACTCGCTGGCTAATTTCAACTATACGCTTTCAACGCGGTACCACATGTCTTTCAGCAATCAGACCATTGCTTATGGTGGTGACTCGCTTACCTGGCGATGGAATTTTGGCGACCCACTATCGGGTGTAAATGATAGCTCAGCACTACAAAATCCAAATCACATATTCTCAGGACCGGGCGCATATAACACTTGCCTTTATGTAACCGCCTATCGTAAAAACGGGTTGGTGTGTATTGACTCAATGTGCTCGAACATAGTACTTGCGAATGATGGCGTGCCGGTGATCTCTATGGCAGGGATAACCATTTCACCCAACCCCGCTAAGGACATGATTACAGTAACGGGAGCCAGTGCTGGCGCTACATTGCGTATGTGCAATGTTTACGGACAGCAAGTGCTGGAGACCAACCTGAAGGAAACAAACGCACCCTTACCGAGTGGCCTCGCTACTGGCATTTATTATATAACCATAGAGGCCGGGTTGAGCAAAATGTACTATAAGCTGTTGATTGAGCGATAGAGGGTGTTAGAATCAGAATCCGCCGCGGCAATACAGGTGTTTAGAATGTAAGAATATTCAGAATTGCCGGATGTTTGTTTTAGAGATGTGGGATGCCGGACGGCATTGTTTCGTGAAGCGGCACGCTTCAGGTTGTTGATGGGCAAGCGGGACGCCTGGACTAAGTTTACGTGCCATTCAAGCAATTTGTTTTTTCGGCGACAGTCAGTGTTAATACCTTGTCAAAAACCGTGAACAAATCATTTTAACACGATCTGATTCTAATTGCATTTTATGCAATCTACGTACAGGGTCATTAAAAAAATAGTAGGTGTATTTCCCGCTAAAATATTTGCTGCTTTCTGCATTGTCATTTGGAGTGATAATAGCAAAATGCTGCTTTCCCTCTTCTACTAATTCCCAGTTAGCATTTGCTTTACTGATATAATAGTCTGTAAATATTACTGGTAATTCACAGTGGCCGTTGTCATTGAAATAAAGGCCATTGTAACCTAAATTTATCTTCTCACCATTATTTTTAACGTATGCCTCTTCCACTACCCAAAATCCGACTAACATTTGCTTATCAGTATTGCAGGAAAAAAGCACTATTACCATAAGGAACGTTAAGTATTTCATTTTCACTATTTTGTTT
>CAILMA010000427.1 GCA_903835145.1 uncultured Bacteroidota bacterium | reverse complement strand
CCCTTGGAAGCAACGCCCCTGATAACCTGCACTACGACGTGCTTGACCTCACTGGCAAGGTACTCCTCATGGGGAATACACAGCCACAAAACGGCACTTTCAGCCAACAGATAGACCTCGATAAAAACAACATAGCCTCCGGCCAGTACATCATCAGAATTGTGACCGGCAGCGATGTCGCGTTTGTCCATTTTGTGGTGGAGCGATAAAACCTGAAATAATTTATATATTTGCTAACAAAATCCACCTATGAAAAACTATTTTTTACTCCTCCTATCGCTTTGCACGGCATTATTTGCCCATGCACAATGCCCTACTGTTTATTCAGTGTCGCCATCTGGCGGTTATTGTATCACCTCCGGTACTCACATCACCCTTTCAGGCTCCGAGTCAGGGGTTACGTATCAACTTTACTGGTATTCAAGTGCGGATGGAAGTGCAATAAGTGGCACTGGGTCTGCAATTGATTTCGGTTCGTTCAGTTATGAAGGTGAGTTCGCTGTGGTGGCAACTAATACCACTTCAGGCTGTAGAGATACTATGTTGCACACAGCAATTGGCGAGTCCAATACTGTGGCAAGCCTGCCGGATGTGAATTTGTGTCTCGGCTCTACTGCGTCCATTTATGATTCTACTGCTGGTGGTGTTTGGACAAGCAGTAATGTTTCGGTTGCTACAGTCGACACGATTGGCGTTTCAGAATATTCTGCTAATGTACATGGAATTGGAATTGGAACCGCAACACTTACATATTCCGTCACCAACAGCTGTGGTACACATTATGCTACCAGCGTGGTTACAGTCGACACACCGTCAACCAGATTTTCCTTATCAGGTCCTTCTGTGGTATGTCTTGATATTCCTGTAAGTTATACCGCAAGTATCGCGGGTGGTTCGTGGAGTGTAAGTTCAACAGCTATCGCAACTATTGATCCTTCAACAGGTGAACTGACCGGCTTTGTCCTCGGGCACACCGCTGTCGAATACGACGTTTTTCTTACATGTGGTTGGTCTACCTTCACGTATAATATCGCAATTAGCAACAGTAGTTCGGCAGATTCAAGCATTACCGGTCCTTTTGCACTTGTGACGGGTGATTCTGCCATATTTGTCTCTCCCTTTTCGGCCGGAACATGGGGCTCTTCATCTACCTACGTAGCTTCGGTTTCTACAGCGGGTCATGTCGTGGGCGAACACGCTGGAAGGGCTGAAATTTTTTCGGTAACTTCGTCTTCCTGTGCTTCGAGAGGATTACCTGTTTTGCCGGTCGGAAGTGAAATTGCAGATAGTTTTTCTATAACCCCAATCGTTAACTGTAGCGGTGCAAAGTTCAAGTTAATTACAAATTCGCCATCTGCTACGCTTCACTTAGCTACTTACTACGGAGATGGAACGGCAGATTACAACTCGGTCGGCGGATCTACTCCGTATTACCAGGATTCATTTGTTCATAGTTATACAACATCCGGAACCTACACAGTTAAGCACATCCTATTTTATGGTAGTTCACCCAGGGACTCAATTACTTACAATTTGAATTATACGGTATGTCATGACATTGCGCTCTCCCTTTACTATGACGGGAATAGTGATTGTACTTATGAATCGGCAACAGATTTTCCAAACATTGCGTCGCTTGGAATAGAAGTTGATTCGAATGGGGTTGTGTTAGATACATTTTCAACAACATCCGGGTTGTATTACCACGAATACGGGGCCCCGGGGGCAGTGTATGGCTATAAAGTGATTGCGCCCTTCCTGCGCGTGGAGTGCCCCTCTTCCGGAATTATTTATGATACCGTTGGCTCGGCTGGATATACGGCAACTGGCTTTTCTGTCCCATTGGTGTTAACTTCGGCTTCGGGTTTTGACCTGATGGTGACTTCATCAGAAAGGGTAGGCAGACACAGGAATCAGGCCGATATCTATGTCTCAAATCCCTATTCAACAAGTACAGCTGCCTACGTTGCAGTTAGGTATGATTCAAGTTACCACTACAGTGACGCCACCCCGCCACCAACATCCATAACTGACACTACGTTAATCTGGTACCTGCCTTCCGTATCGGGTGCAGACAGCGCCCCGGTACATCTTTACTACCATTTAGAAGTGCCATCGACCTGGCATACACCCGGTGATACCATTCGTACAAAAGTAACCGTGACGCCCACCGCTGGTGATATAGATACCACCAGTAATTATGTCAATCACCTCGATACTGCGAAAGCCTCTTACGACCCTAACTACACAGTGGTATTCCCGGCGGGTTAT
>CAILMA010000426.1 GCA_903835145.1 uncultured Bacteroidota bacterium | reverse complement strand
TGTATTTTGACGGGCGTTGAAAACGCCATTCCGGAGCATACGCGTTGCAAACGCGTACGAGAAAACGTAATAAGGGATTGGTGGACATGGCACATGCAACGCAGGTATGCTGTCAGGGCGGCAATTTTGGAAAATATTTGATGCGGCAATCAGGAGATTGCCCTCCGCGAAGGACGTAGTCGGAGACTACGCCCAACGATGAGGAGTTATGAGTTATGAGTTATGAGTTGGTTGGGTGTGGGTATTTTGGTTACATTTTTTCGGGGAGGCGGATGCCGAGGAGGGACATGGCGTGGCGGAGAACGGATGCGGTCATGATGATGAGCATGAGGCGGAGTTGTTTTTTCTCTTCGTTCTCGGCTTTGGCGATGCTGAGGTCGGCATAAAAGGCATTAAAGTATTGTGCGAGCTGGAAGCTGTAGTTACAGAGTTCTGATGGGTTGAGTTCGGTTGCTGCAGCGTCGAGGACATTGGGGTACTGCTCCAGGTGAACGAGCAGATTTTTCTCTGGTGCCAGAAGTGGTTGGGTGAACGAAAATGCTGCGAACTGGTCTCTGGTTGGCATCAGTGGCAGGTTTTCCTTCCTGAGTATGGAACAGATACGCGCATGTACATATTGTATAAATGTAGCGGTAAACCCGTGGAGGTCTATTGACTCTTTAGGGTCAAAGATCATTTTCTTTTTCGGGTCTACGCGGAGGAGGTAGAATTTCAAAGCGCCAAGTCCGATGGTTTCGTAAAGTTCTGTTAGTTCCTGCTGAGTGAAGCCTTCAGTTTTGCCAGATTGTTCTGTTTGTTCCTTTGACAGGCTTATCATCTCGTCGATCATATCATCGGCATCCACAACTGTACCTTCGCGGCTTTTCATGCGACCACTTGGTAGCTCTACCATGCCGTAGGACAGGTGAAATACAGTATCGGCGCAGGGTTCGCCGAGTTTTTTCAGGATGAGTTTTAGTACCTGCATGTGGTAGTTTTGCTCATCGCCTATTACATATACTGATTTGTCCAGCAGGTATTCGTCATATTTAAGCTTGGCGGTACCGAGGTCCTGGGTCATATAGACCGAGGTGCCATCGCCACGGAGGAGCAGTTTTTCATCGAGGCCGTCTTCGCGCAGGTCTATCCATGCAGAGCCGTTTTCCTTGGTAAAGAGTATTCCTTTTTTAAGACCTTCTTCTACAAGTTGCTTGCCCAGGAGGTAGGTGTTGCTTTCGTAGTACATTTTATCGAAGGAGAGTCCGAGGCGCTTGTAGGTGACATCGAAGCCTTCATATACCCAGCCATTCATTGTTTCCCATAGCTTTCGGGTTTCCCGGTCGCCGGCTTCCCACAGGCGCAGCATTTCCTGTGCTTCCTGCATTACGGGTGCTTCTTTTTCTGCCGTTTTTTCGTCCATACCGCTGGCAACGAGTTCTGCTACCTGAGCTTTATAGACGTGATTAAATTTTACGTAGTAATGGCCTGCGAGGTGGTCGCCCTTCATGCCTGCAGTTTCGGGTGTTGCTCCATTGGCATAGTGTTTCCATGCTATCATGGATTTACAAATATGGATGCCGCGGTCATTTATCAGGTTGGCTTTTACAACATAGTTGCCGGCTGCCTTGAGTATGCTGGCTACGGATGCACCGAGAAAGTTATTCCTCAGGTGCCCGAAATGGAGTGGTTTATTGGTATTGGGCGACGAGTATTCCACCATTATTCTGGTGTCTTTCGGGGCCTGCTCGCCATAGGTGGCGTCGTTGAATTTCTGTGTTAAAAAAGAGGTATAAAACTCATCTTTCACAGAGAGATTGAGGAAGCCGCTAACGATAGAATATGCTGAAAAGAGGCCACTGTGCTGCACGAGGTAATCGCCAAGTGTGTTGCCAAGGGCGTCAGGTTTCATTTTCAGGAGCTTGACGAATGGGAAGAGCACGACGGTATAGTCGCCGGTGAATTCGGGTTTGGTAAGGTTGATGGTAAGTGTTGCAGAAGTCAGGTCTACGCCGGGAAATATCTCACCCATTGCTGTGGCGACCAGACTTTTTATTTGAGCAGAAAGCGTCATTTTATGGCTGAAATTTGGGGCAAAAATAGTTTATAAAATGGTGATGGAGGTGAATTGTTGGGGTTATTGGTCAAAAAGTGTTGGGCAGGCATTTGCCAGATGCTTTGAGTCAGGGATTTGTATGCGTTGCAAACACCTACGAGGTGCTGCGGTGCCGGGGTGGGTGCCCTGACTCTGTTTCCCGGGGCGATGCCCCGGGCTGGGAGATTGAACCCTTGCAGGGTTTTTCATTATGTTATTTTCCTCCGCATGATTGTTCAACGCCGTCGGCGTTGGTGATGAGCGGTATGTTTACCGGCGGTTGCGCCGCCGGCTATGCAAATTCAGC
>CAILMA010000425.1 GCA_903835145.1 uncultured Bacteroidota bacterium | reverse complement strand
GCTCTTCCGATCTCTCATCCAGTATTATATATTTAGTAATAGCCCCCCCACCCGGCCCTACTTCAAGCAAGTTGAGCCCCGGCCGCGACTTTATTTGTGCAACTATTTTCTTGCACATATTTTCATCATTCAGGAAGTGCTGTCCAAGACTCTTTTTAAGGGTGTACATATTGCAAAAGTCATTTTTCTAAAGGCAAAAGCCAAAACTATTTCAAAAAGAAGTCTATATCCAGCTAAACGTAACTATTTTAGGTAATCTAAAAAGCAGAGCACACCGATAAAGAATAGCCTTTGGAAAGCAATCAGGCTAAAATATAAATTCCTGCCTTCGAGCAAATCAAAGGCAGGAACATTAAGTAAAATCAAATAACTACTACGATGGTTTGGCAGTCTTTGCCTTGAAAGCAGTAATGGCATTTCTTGTAAAATCACTTAGCACCAACCGTCCGCTAATTGCTGACCTATCAGCCAATAAAATATCCCAATGTTCGGTACCCGCCCAAAACACTTTTTTCAACTGAGCCATGGCATCAGGTGAGCTATGTGCAAGACGATCGGCAAGACTGTTCACTGAATCATCTACATCGAGGATTGTCTTATGTATTTCAGAATACAATCCGTGGCGTTTAGCCCATTCTGCTGAGCGCCATTCAGTAGCATCTATTGCCAGCTGTGAGTAACCAGCCAAACCAATCTTGCGCTCTACTGCAGGCCCAACAACGAATGGTCCTATCCCTACAGCCAATTCACTAAGCTTAACTGAAGAATCTTCTGTAGCAATGGCATAGTCAGCTGCAGCAATAACACCAACTGCACCGCCCACGGCCTTACCCTGCACCCTGCCAATAATTAACTTGTGGCACTTGCGCATGGCATTGATCACATTCGCAAAACCGCTAAAGAATTTTGTTCCTTCTTCTACATTGCGCACCGCCATCAATTCATCGAACGAAGCACCCGCACAAAACGCCCTGTCTCCGGCACTACGGAGCACTATTACTTTTACTCTGCTATCAATACCCACATCATTTATGGTTTTTGCAAGGTCAGCCAGAATGGCTGCTGGCAAAGAGTTGCTGGAGGGGTGGAAAAATTCGATGGTTGCTATTCCGTGTTCGATTTCGTGATTTACATAGCCTTCGGCGTGCTTCATATTTAGTATATATATGGTTTAAGATTAAAATCCGGCTTCTAAATTAGCGCAATAATTTAACTTCTATCGTTAATGGGGAACAAAAATATGCATCTTAATCATATCATGCGTATTTGTTGTGTATTTTTCAAAAAATAAGTACCTCAAACGGAATTGAGTTAAAACGGTGCATCTTCATCATTGCGGCCCGGTTTCTTTTTCAAATTACCGCCCGAGATGTCATCATCGTCCCAGTTTACATCATTCGCTTTCGACTGCATGGTTTGGAAGCCACCCGGGATGAACATTTTAGAGCCCCCGAATTCGCTGTTATCGCGCCCCCTTATGCCCGCCGACGGATTGTCGTTCGATGGCCCCTTGCCCGGTTGGGGACTAAAAGAGTCAAACGTATCTTCCATATCTACAAAACGCTGGTATTCTTTTATGAAACGTACCTTCTCGGTTCCCGTACTACCGTTACGATGTTTCGCAATATGGATATGCGTCTCCCCTTCTACCGTCTCGCCCATAGCATCATTATTGATACCATAATATTCAGGTCTGTAAAGGAACATAACCATGTCGGCATCCTGCTCTATCGCTCCAGATTCACGAAGGTCACTCAACTGCGGCACTTTAGATTCCTTGCGGGTTTCCACAGAACGGTTCAACTGGGAAAGGGCTATTATCGGCACTTCAAGTTCTTTTGCGAGTGCTTTCAGGTCGCGGGATATCTTACTTATCTCCTGCTCTCTGTTACCTCCATGGCCTGTACCGGCCTGCATAAGCTGGAGGTAATCTATTATTATCATCTGTATATCGTGCTTTTGCTTCAGCCTTCTTGCCTTAGCCCTTAGCTCGAAAATGTTTAGTGCCGCCTGATCATCTATGAATATCTTAGCCTGAGCCAGTTTAGTCATGCGCTGCGACATTTGCACAAACTCATGTTCGGCCATGTTACCGCGGGTAATGTTTTCCAGTTTCACATCAGTTACGCAGCTCAGCAACCTTTTTACCAGCTGACCTGCACCCATTTCAAGCGAGAAAAACGCAACCGGAAATGCCTTGCCGGGGTTGAGGGCTGCATTAAGCGCCAGATTAAGACAAAATGCGGTTTTACCCACAGCCGGACGAGCCGCAAGAATAATCAAATCCGTTTTCTGCCAGCCAGAAGTGAGCTGATCAAGCCCTTTGTAACCGGAAGGAACACCGGTAATATCATCTGTCTTTTTTCTTGCTTCATCTATCTCACTCATCGTTTTCACCAACACATCCTGCAAGCTCTTGAAGTTCTTGCGCAAGTGTTTATCGGTTATTTCGTAAAGACCAGATTCGGCCTTGTCAAGCAAGTCAAACACATCAGTACTGTCTTCATAAGCATCGCTGATTACAGAGCCCGATATGCGTATGAGTTCCCGCTGTATGAATTTCTCCATCACGATACGGGCGTGAGCCTCAACGTGGGCACTGCTGAGTACACTCATAGTGAGGCGGGTAAGGTAATAGGCACCGCCCACTATCTCGAGCTCGTTCGTTTTTCTTAGTTCGTCAGTAATCGTCAATAAATCGACCGGCGTACCCTTGTCAAACAGGCTCCGCATCGCAGCATAGATTTTCTGGTGTGCGTCCATGTAAAAACACTCTGCACTTTGTATAATCTCCAGCACCTGCGCAAAAGTATCCTTCTCCAGCATACAAGCACCCAGTACCGCCTCTTCGAGCTCCAGCGACTGTGGTGGCACCTTGCCGAATACTAACGTGGAGAGGTCAGGCTTGCGACCTGTCTTGCCCGCTGCATTCCTTGCTCCGAAATCTTTCTTAACATTTACCGACATTGATTATTATATAATTACGTATTAATTAAAATTATTTATTTTTACTCCAGAGGCGACAAAATGCAATATCGGTATTTAACAAACAAAAAGATCATGGCATTTTCGGGTGTTAATCCAATATTAAATTGACGTTGTCAACAAATAAGAGGGGGACGAATGTAATTGCGATTTTTATTCCGGCAAAAAATTTGGTTGTATATAATTATTACCCACCAATACAGCACTTATCCACAAACTTATCCACCTAAAGTTCGGCAAAAAACAGGTTAATTCACAAACTAATTTAGTTACCAACACTAATTAACAGAGTATTCTCATTTTTGATGTGCACAAAATGTTTTGTTAATGGCACGTTTTCTTGGGGTGAATTTCGTATCATCTGAGGGACACCCGAGCCTCTGGAAACTTCAAATGAAGGCAACAAATTTTAGCACTCGCCGATATGCCCCCATTGTATTTGCTTGCAATGTCCTTCATTCTTTGCTTTGGCGAGATTCGATATTCTTTGAAATGCTCTTT
>CAILMA010000424.1 GCA_903835145.1 uncultured Bacteroidota bacterium | reverse complement strand
GTGCAATTGGCGGTGCAATTGGCGGTGCTACAAAGCGCGGAAGAGATAGGATATCGGCACTGCTCACTATAATAGCACAGCACGAAAACAAAAGAGCTCCTGAATATGCAAGACTATTGAAAGCCTCTGAGCGAACTACAGAACGCTACCTGCAGCAGCTGAAAGATGCTGGTCTCATTGAGTTTCGCGGCGATGCAGCCCAAACCGGAGGGTACTTCCTCACTGCTAAAATGAAGCAGTTACTTGAGCTTGAGTCGGGGCGCTGATACTCGCCTGAATTTACCGTTAATAGATAGCACGCTAATTCATCTTATTCTGTTGTGTGTCCGATTTCATAAATTCCGGGCCAATGGCTATCACATCCCGAAAACAATGTAAATTGCAGATATTTTAATTATGTCATTAGCCGGAAGGAAAATAGTATTGGCGGTAACTGGCAGCATAGCTGCATACAAAACGCCACAATTGGTGCGCTTGCTTGTAAAAGCCGGTGCCGAGGTAAAGGTAATAACTACAAGGGCCGCAACAGGTTTTGTTACGCCGCTTGCCTTATCTACCGTATCGAAACATCCGGTGTTTTCAGATGTTAGCGATGGTGAAAACTGGAATAACCACGTGGAGCTGGGCTTGTGGGCCGATGCTATGGTGGTGGCGCCCTGTAGTGCTAACACCCTCGCAAAACTCGCCAATGGGCTATGTGATAATCTTGTTTGTGCAGTATATCTTTCGGCGCGATGTCCGGTTTTTATAGCACCGGCAATGGATGACGACATGTGGAAACATGCTGCCACCCGTCGCAACGTACAAAGCCTCGCAGCCACGGGTAACTTTATAATACCGGTAGCACATGGCGAGCTCGCCAGTGGCCTTGTGGGTGATGGCCGGATGGCGGAGCCGGAGCAAATAGTAGAATACCTTGATGACTTCCTGAATGAAAAAAAGCCACTTGCCGGGCTGAAAGCACTGGTAACTGCAGGGCCTACCTACGAAAGGATAGACCCTGTGCGGTTTATAGGCAACTTCTCCACCGGGAAAATGGGCTTCGCAATAGCGGAAATGCTTGCCCGCAAAGGAGCCGACGTGACCCTGATAGCAGGGCCTACACACGAAAAAGTAACCAATAGCCAGATAACAGTAGTAAACATAGAAAGTGCAGCCGAACTATACCGGGAATGTACCATACGTTTTGCCCACACAGATATTGCAGTACTGGCCGCGGCAGTAGCCGACTACAGGCCGCAGGAGCAGGCACGCGAGAAAATAAAGAAAACAAATGGTGCCATAGCATTGCAACTTGTGGAGACAGAAGACACTTTGTTGGCACTTGGTAAAATAAAACAGCCTGCCCAAACGTTGGTAGGGTTTGCATTGGAGACCACAAATGAAGAAGAAAATGCCCACAAAAAGCTGGTAGCCAAGAACGCCGATATGATTGTGCTGAATTCTTTGCGCGATACAGGAGCAGGCTTCGGGCACAACACCAACAAAGTGACGCTGATAACCAAAAATAGTGAACCTTTGCACCATCCGCTGCAAAGCAAGACGGAGGTTGCCGAGCTAATAGTTAACGCAATAATTGATTTAAGACATGCTTAGGAATCTGTTGAATATTTTTTTGTTGAGTTTCCTGTGCTTCGCTGCAACGGCGCAGGAACTGAACTGCAAAGTGACCATAACCCACGATAAGATAACGGGGGTAGATAACGAGGTATACAGCGCTATGCAGCGTGCCATCACTGATTTCATGAATCAGCACAAATGGACGACCGATGAGTTTCAGGCGACAGAGAAGATTGATTGCAGCATATACATAAACCTGCTATCGAGTAAGGTGAACGGCGATAACGATGCCTATACCGCCACACTGAGCATACAGGCAAGCCGCCCGGTTTACAACTCCGGCTACACCACAGCGCTCTTCAATTACATGGATCGCGACCTCACCTTTAAATTTACACAGTTTAATACGCTGCAGTTTGACGATAACCGCGTGAATGGAATAGATGCACTTACCTCTAACCTCAGCGCAGTGCTTGCTTATTATGCTTACATGATAATAGGGCTTGACTACGATAGCTATGCACCGGAAGGGGGAACCAACTACCTGAAGAAGGCACAAAATGTAGTGAATAATGCTCCCGAAGACAAAACAATCTCTGGCTGGAAAGCAGTAGAGAGCACCAGAAACCGGTATTGGCTCTCAGACCAGCTCCTCAACAGCCGATTTGGCGATGTGCGCAGTTTCTGGTACACCATGCACCGGGAAGGGCTTGATAGTATGTATACAAAGCCAATAGACAGCAGGAACAGAATACTTACGGGATTAAAAAAACTGTATCAGGTGAATAGAGACAACCCAAGCTCAATGCTGTTGCAGGTACTTTTTTCTGCCAAGAGCGAAGAGTTTATTCACCTCCTTGCACAGGCGCCAAAGACCGACAGAGGCCAGTATATCACGTTGCTCACAGCTATGGACGTGCCCAATGCTTCCAAATACAATAACCTAAAATGATGCGGCGCAATTTTATTCTGTATTGCTGTATGACAGCGGTGTTAGTAGGCTCTTGCAATAAAATGGGGAGCCACTTGCCTCCTAAAAAAATGGAGCAGGTATTGCTCGATATCAGTATTGCTGAGTCTTTTAGCTCTTTCACCAAGGACAGGCATTTTGGAGGTCCCAAGAACCAGGATTCTCTGGCGCATTACTATGCCGCCATTTTTCAGCACCATCACATTACTGAGCAAGAGTTTAAAGAAAGTATGGCATGGTATAAAAACCACCCTGATGAAATGGACACCGTCTACACCGATCTCGCTGTAAAAGCTGACAAAATGCTCGCCGCCGAAAGCAACAAAAAGAAGAAGTAAGCATGTGCCGATTTGCAAAACAAAGGATACAAGTTTGGTTCTCTTTATTTTATATCATTTTTTAGGTGCCATAAATGAATCGATTTTACTCAGCCATAGCTTTATTGACATTGATTGTTGCGGTTGGGTGCAACCAGCACAGGAAGCCCGACGGGAAAGATGCCAGCAAATCCAACAACAAAAGACCTTTTCCGGTTTTCTATCCCTATGCACGCCTGGAGGGGCATTACAGTGGCGACTTCGGTGGAAGTGTCATCCATTTTACCCTAAGGAAGG
>CAILMA010000423.1 GCA_903835145.1 uncultured Bacteroidota bacterium | reverse complement strand
GCGTTCGATTCCGTTATGAAGTCCGTTGCACCTTCTTTATATCTTCCGTTTACGGCTTCAAATGCTTTTCTGGCTGCGAGTAAACCTGATTCTACGGTTTCCACCTGCTGTATTGCGTTTTTGTAATCGTTATAAGCTTGTTTTACCGATGAGACTATTGCAATGCGGGTATCGTCCTGATCGAGACGCGCATTGTCCGCAGCTATTTTAGCAATCGAAACATTAGAACGGGTATAATACCGGTCAAATATGTTCCAACTGGCATTTAATCCGATTGTGCCGTTTGTATTTTTATACATCTGTGTGGGTATAGATACCTGGCTCGCCGGTTGCATATTTTCTCCATTTACGGCGAGGGAATTAAAATAGCCGCCATTGTTATAGAGCCCCGCAAATACACTCACGCCAGGCAGGTAACCGCTTCTGTATTTTTTAATGTTCCACAATGCAAGGTCTGTGTTCAATTGTGATGACTTATAGTCTACGCGTTCTTTCAAAGCCTGTTCGAGCAGGATATCACGATTGCCGTAGGTAGCTGCGTTGGGGTTGTCATCAACTGTAATATCTGCTACCTCGTAAGCTTCCACTGAGTCAATACGCAGTTTTTGGAAGAGTAGAATTTTGTCGTTCAGCAATTTGCTCTTTGCATTGATGTACAAAAGCTTATCGTTACTTGTTTGGGCTTGTTGCTGGTACAGGTCCGTTTTCGATTTCCTACCCACTTCCGTAAGCGCAGTCAGTTGGTCTTCCTTTTTGAGTGAGGTGTTTAAATTGGCGCTGTCCAGATCTACGAGTTTCTTATCAAGTATTACCTGAAGGTAAGCCTGCGTCACATCAAGCTCTATCTGTTGCATTGCCCGCTTAAGGGTCAGATTACTGATCTGTTGATTTAACTTAGCACCTTCTTTGTTAGCATTGTTGTAATATCCGGTGAATAAATTCAGGCTGCTTGTAAGCTGATAGTTATACTGGCTTCTGGCCTCATTTACTAATGTGGGGGTAGATGAGCTGTAGAAGTTATTACCTCCATTGTAGTTAGCCCCGGCACCAGCAACAACGTTGGGTAAATATAGTCCGTAAGCCGCCATAAGTTGCGCACCTGCTATCGCAACATTGTTATTGTTTTTAATGATTGCAGTAGATTTAGTGAGGGCCATCTGTATGCATTCCTGCATTGTTAGCACCTTTACTGATGGTTCCTGCGCTTGCGAGTAGACAAGTGGCATTAAGCAGGATACCAATATGATTAATTTCTTGTTCATGATTGAGTCATTTATTGTTGTATCCTTATTTTTTGTCCTTCCTGAAGTTCCGCACTCACATTCAGGCCCACCATATCACCTATATTAATTCCTTTCAACACTGTTGCCCTGACACCGTTGTTATTCTCTATGTCTACAGGTTGATAATGAATAGCAGAATCAGGCCCTATTAAAGCAGCAAAATACTTGGTACCCCTTACTACCAGCGCTTCAGAAGGTATAGTCAGATTTTTTTGTTCTGGTGCCTGAAATGTAACCTGCAGGTAGCTGCCCGGTATGATCTCGTTAGCAGTGTTCGGAAGGTCAATTTCAGCCAGCATCATTCTAGTTTTTGCGTCCAGCTCACCTGCAATCCTTGTTATTGTTGCCTTAATCTTCATAGCTGGTTTTTCTGTCATGCCAATGGTTACAGGATAGCCTTCTTTTAAGTAAAATGCATCATTTTGGGCCACATAGACATATATCCTTATTTTGTCCAGCTGCGAGAGTGTTACTATAGGCTGTGCGCTCGTTTGCGAATTGGTAGCATTTTGAACCAATACGCCTGGGTCTGCAAAACGTGCAGTTACCGTGCCGGGGAAGGGGGCTGTAATATTCTTATATTGCATCTGTTCCTTCAGCGATTGCACCTGAGCCTCAGCCATTTTTACTGCTGTTTCAGTTGCTTCGGCATCTTCTTTTGATATGTAATCTTTTTTCAGCAACGCTTCATCCCTGCTTGCAATTTTCTTTTTGTTCTCCAGGTCAGCAACCGCAGCTTTATAAGCCTGGTCTATCTCCGGTGATATAATAGTCGCAAGCAGCTGGCCCTGCCTTACTTTGTCGCCTTTATCCACCAGTATTTTGTTCAGGTAACCGCTGGTTTTTGCATAGAGCGTTACAGTCTGGAATGGGCGAGCCTCGCCAATCAGCATCAGTCCTTTGTCGGACGATGTCATTCCCGCTTTTATTACCTTGACTACGGGACCATCCTTCAGTTCTTTTACCCTGCTCTTGGTTTCCTTGTCCACGGCGTTTTGTTGTTTGCTGGAGAGTAAGTAAATGCCGGCAAGGGCTATCGCAACCAAAATGGCTCCTCCAATCCAGATACGAAGTGAACTTTTTTTGCTATCAGTTTGCATAATTGTTTTTTTATGAATTATTTATTTGAGTTGTTTTCGTTTGTGTTTACTGACGTTCCGGGTACCAATACACCGTGGTCAGTTGATACCTCATCATACCTCATTGTTTCTAATGCGAATTGCTCATCGAGTTGATTCCTTGACGGTGCATTCTTACGTAGTATAGAGTAGATGACGGGTACAATAAATAGCGTTACCACCGTGGCTACGATGAGGCCTCCCATTACAGCCCGTCCCAATGGTGCATTTTGCTCGCCGCCGGCACCAGTGCCCAATGCCATAGGTATCATACCCAGTACCATCGCAAGTGCGGTCATCAATACGGGGCGTAGCCTTGTCTTGCCTGCTTCCAGTGCTGCTTCTATTGCATTAAGTCCTTTTTCCACACGAACTTCATTTGCAAAGCTCACCATAAGTATAGAGTTCGAAACCGCAATACCAACTGCAACAATGGAGCCCATAAGTGATACTGTATTGATAGTAGTGCCTGTTATGGCAAGCATCCATAAGATGCCAACAAAGGCGCCCGGCACGGCAAACAGGATAATAAATGGGTCTAACCAGGTTTGGAACAACACAACCATAAGCATATATACCAGCAGAATAGAAAGCAAGAGCCCGAGACCGAGCGTTTTAAAGGTACTGTCCATTACTTCTGGCTGTCCGCGCATATAGATGTGCATACCCACCGGCAACTGCCCCATGCTGGCAATTTTTTTCTCTATGTCGTTGGCTACCGAACCCATGTCCCGCCCATCAACGTTAGCAGTAATATCCATAACTCGCTGCACCGTATAGTGATTTATCACGTCATACTGATTTTCATAGTTCACGGTTGCAAGGTTGCCAAGAGTTTGGGTTTGGGAACTCGGTACGTCGGTAAGGTTTTGTGCTCCACTTGGCGGGTTACCATTGGTTACCGGAGTATTGAGAATGCTGCTTACAGAGTTGAGCTCCTGATAAGGTATTTTTACCGCTACCTGGTAGTTCACGTTGTTAGTGGGGTTAATGTAGAACGAAGGTGCTATCGCTGCGTTAGAAGACAGTGCCACAAGCATCGAGTTAGCCACATCTTTTTGCGACAAACCAAGTTCCTGGGCTTTTATCCTGTTTACATTAAATTTCATGGTAGGGTAGTCCAGTATCTGCTTAATATTTACATCTGTAGCCCCGGGCACAGTGCGGATCGCATTTTTCAAAGCAATCGCATATTTATATGAGGTGTCATAATTGTTATTCATGATCTGAATATCAATAGGAGCTGAAACCCCGAAATTCAATACCTGATTGACAATATCAGCAGACTGGAAGTAGATAGCACAACCAGGGAAGTGATCATTCAAATCCTTCCTTATTTTTCTTATATAGTCGTTGGTTGGCTGGTGACCTTTGTTTAAGGATATGAGAATGTCTGCATCCATACTGCTCGTGTTGTCGGTTTGCACGAATGCGAGGTTATAGAACAGAGGAACACCTATCATATCGTTTACGGCACCAAGATCTTTCTTGCCTATTATATTCTGTATG
>CAILMA010000422.1 GCA_903835145.1 uncultured Bacteroidota bacterium | reverse complement strand
CCTGTTATTTATGTGGTGGTTGGTTTCAGGGCCGGTGCGCCGGAAATTAGTGTGCACAACAAGAGTTTTGGGGCTGGTAAGGAGCGTTTTTCAAGTGTTACGATGGATGAGTTTATGAAGGTGCACCCGTCACTGGCGCCGGCGGCCGGAGAGGTTACGGTGGTCAAGCGCAGGTTTAGCGCATTCACTGGCAGCGATCTTGAGGTAATAATGCGGGCCTATGGCACGCGGCACATGGTGCTTACCGGCGTGGCTACAAGTGGGGTGGTGCTTTCCACCTTGAGGGAGGCTGCCGACAAAGATTTCCGGTTAACGGTGATTGCTGACTGCTGCGCTGATAGGGACGATGAAGTGCATCGTGTACTCACCACTAAGGTGTTCCCCCGCCAGGCCGATGTGGTTACTGTGGCAGAATGGACAGCGTAATAAAACACTATTTTCAGTTTGCTTAAGATTTAAGCAGGTGCAGCATCAACGCTGTGGCTGTAACTACGCCGGCTGCAACAAACAGTGTTGTGATGAGCTGTCTGCGCGCGGTAGCTTGCTTTGCGATGCCCGGGTAGTATATGTAGCCGAAAATGAGCCCGCTCAGCAGTCCGCCAATATGGGCTGCATTGTCTGTATTGCCCTGCATGCCGCTCATGAGGTTAAAGATGATGAAGAACAGTATGCTGCGCAGCATGGTTTTGCGAAGCGCTTTCTGGATGTGGCTTGTAGTGAGAATGGAAAAGAAAATGCCATACATGCCAAAAATAGCTCCTGATGCACCGATACACACGCTTTGGGGGTGGAAGTACATGCTCATGAGGGCTGCGCACACACCCGTGAGCAGGTAAGTTGCTGCAAACCGGAACTTGCCCATTAGCGGCTCCAGGAACATACCAATATACAAGAGCGCATAGGTATTCATAAGCAGGTGCATGGCTCCTGCGTGCAGGAACATGTAGCTCCCCAGTCGCCACCAGTCGCCGGCCACTACAGCCGGCCTGAAGTTGCCACCCCATTCAAAAAGGCTTTGGGAAGTTGGGTGCAACGGCGATATGCCTGCAACTATCATTGCAATAAATATAAGGGCATTGATGTAAACGATAATCGGTGTCACGAGGTAACTCTTGGAAGGCACAAGGGCACCATATTTTTCGCGGTGCATGGGGTGCAGGTTCCGGTCGGCCTTGTGGTGCTCTGCTGTTATTTGATCTATTGCGGTAGTGAATTGCTGCAGATTTCTTGCATTCTGCGTCTCGTCGTTGTAATATTCATTAAGGGCCGCGCTGGTTATAGTTGCTTTTTTGGGGCCTACAGTAACGGTTACTTTTTCGCCATAGCCGAAATTTTGCGTAGGGGTGTAATATGCGATGGTATCTGCGGAGGCTGATACCGGTACCCAGCCCAGTCGTGCTGCTGCCTGCCGCACGAACGTAAGGTATTGCCCTGCATCGAAAGGATGCGTGGTGAGTTCTATTGCGTTTTGCTGGTTACTGATGGTTTGCATTACATTTCCTTTACCTACTGCAAATGTAATAGCCTAAACCAACCCACTTTATTTAAAGGTTTAAAGGGCTGATTATAAAAATTGATAAAGGCTTGCTGCCGTTTTGGCGCGAAAATGTTCCTTCACGTAGTGAATTCGGCCATTATTTCCGAATTAGTTGGTTGTTAGCCCTGAAAAGAAGGTTGGGGTGGAAACGTCGCTAATCAGGGTACCCGCCATATCTTGCTGGCTGATGAAATTGGCAGCTAAGCCCGCTGTGAAAATTCTGGTAGAAACGATATAGTGGTTGCTGCAAGGGTCTATTGCTGCAGAATAGAACAATGGATTAAAAGTAGCATGCTGGGAGCTTACGATGTGCGAAACCCCGGAAATGGGGTGTATGGTTTAAAAGACATCTGTAATTGCCCCAGAGGTGCCGATAGCATAGAGCATGTGGTCGTTGGTGTTAAAACATAAGCCGTATAAGCTAAAGTCCTGCGCTACCGATGAAAAGGTAATGACCTCCGATGCGGTAGCCCCCGGCTGGTATTTTTCCACAAAGTAGTGGCTTGGAGCTATGGAGCCGGTATCGTGCGTGGTATAAAAAACGGAACTGGTAACACTATCTACGGTTGCATCTCCGGCTATGGGGTGCACCGGAGCAACGAGCGCAGTAACGGCGAATGTGGTGCCTGAAGTGCTCAGAGATACGAGCATGATACTGGTGGCGGTATGCTGAAAGCAATAGAGCAGGTGGGTGCCTTTATTGTACACGAGCGAGGAATAAGTAGCGCCAAGCGGACCCGAAAGTGCCGTCACAGTGCCGCTTCGGTCTATTTTGTAGAGCGTGTCGGTATTTGTTTTGAAGATGTAGTAGCAGTTATCCCCGGTATTATAGGCGCCCTGATTTAGCCAAAATGGAAAAGTGTAGGAGTAGGGGTTAGCGATAAGAAGTATCTTATTGAGGTAGGTGGCAAAGGGGGCAAATGCGCCGCTGCCTTCATTCAGCGTGCCGAGGCTGCAGTTGCCAGGTGTGTCGGTACCCGCAATGCTATCGGGCATTGTAAAACCATATAATGTGGAGGTGCAGCTGGTGCTGCTTCCACCACTCGTTTTCCGGCAGGAGGGGGCGCACAAAAGATATGAAGCTGCAAGCAGCAAAAGGTATTTTTTCATGAGGTTGTCGTTTCCGTAGGCTTTTTGAATAACAGGACAAGTGATTGACGGTGACCGGTACAGTAACGTGAAAATGTTTTATTTATTATTTAAAGGGAAGTGTCGGTTGGTTGCGAATACGGCGCATCATCACCTGAGTTTTGGTGTGGACGGCGGTTGTTGTATTCTGTTGCTATCACGCCTATCAGTATCCAGCAGATTGCATCGGTGAATATATTTGGGAAATGAGTGATGTAGCCCGGGTAGAAAAAGAATGCCATTTGCCCACGCTGGTGCAACAACTCAATTACAAAGGCTCCCAGACCCATTACCACGCTCCAGATTACCGGCTGCTGATAGCCCGGGGTAAGCAACCCCTGTCCGTTGATTGTCCTCATTGCCCGGTACAGCAACCAGCCCTGAAAACTATAACTGACTAACAGCAAGAATGCGCCGGAAAAAATATGGAACAGGATGGCGATGCCAGGAACATAAATTAAAGCAGGTAGCACCGCATGAAAGGTTGCCAGGTAACAAAGGTTAGCAGCGATGGTGGCACTGATAAAGTGCCTGCCCTGCTGCGCCCTTGCAAGCCTTGTAACGAGCAGGCTGATACTCACCATATCAACAAAAAATGCAAAAGAGCCCCACCCGCCGAAGGGCAAACGGCGCGAAATGATAAATAAATATATGCTTGTTAGCCATGCAAAAACATTCAATACTTTGCTTGGTGACCGGAAACTTAAAAATGACAAGATAGGCGCCAGCAGGGCCGGTACAACAAACAGCAGGATAAGGAAAACAATCAGGGAGTCATCGCTATCTGAATACCCATACCGCATATCGAAGGGGCTCGCAGAGCAGATGCTGCTGCTTAAAAGAAATAGGGAGAGCAGGATTAATGACTTTTTGTGCATGTTTTGTTGTTTGAACCGCAATATTTATTGCTTTGCCCTTCCTGGCAACGCTACTTACATTGGGGTAACAAAGGTAGTCGATAGGTTGTTTATATTTAGATTTCTTCATTTTTCTGGGTCCGTTCCTCTACCTAAAATCAGCTCATATAAATGCTAATAAAAAATATTTAAGAAAAACCCAAGGAAGTCGGTTTTGTTTACGTCTTATAATGTGAGCGGTAGTTTTGGGCAGTGCAAAAGAGCAATATTGATTTAAGATAAGCGTTATATAAAACAGCCCCTTTAACCACTCAGAACAATCATTTTTCATGAAAACAAAACCTATGGCGTGATGATGCGCTTAAAAAATTAATGGACGGGATGAAAATAATGTAGTAATTTAAGGTTTGTAATTCATCAAATTCCTTTTATGCCCGCATACTCTGAACAGGATATTATCACAGGGTGCCGGAAAAAAAACCGGGCTGTCCAGGAACATCTGTATAAAATATATTACAGTGTTTTCCTGAAGGTATGCGCGAGGTATTCAAAAAACATGCAGGATGCAGAGCAATTGCTCAATGATGGCTTTCTCAAAATTTTCACACAAATAGAAAAATTTGGCAATACTGGTTCTTTCGAGGGCTGGATGAAGCGAATTATGATTAATACATGCCTTGACTACCTGAGAAGTACGTATCTGAAAGAAGAAATGACCATGCATGTGAATGCGATACAACCGGAAGACACGAATCTCTCCGTAACAAATGAAGGTCTGGAGCACATAGAATTCAGGGAGCTCGTGAATATGATACAAGTTTTACCTGCTATGACCAGAACGGT
>CAILMA010000421.1 GCA_903835145.1 uncultured Bacteroidota bacterium | reverse complement strand
TTTCATAAAAATTAACAGTGTAGTGACAACAAACTAACCCAAATACCAGTCAACTGTCCTTTTTGTTCACCCTCTCTTCCCAAAATCTACCTTTTTTCTCCTCATTTTATCCGAATCCCACCAACCTTAATGCGCGTTTTTCATTCGTTATCGGTTACCAATTGACTGATCGGCCAGCGAATTGGAATGATCGGCATTCTGAATTGTAGATGTGTACAAAAAACTTCTCCAGCCCATATTGTGCAACTCACCTGAAATAGTGGTGTGGAGCACTTTAAAATCAAAGTCGGCATCACTCGACTTGTAAAACAGAATATAAGCATTAGTCGCATCGAGCCCTGACATCTCTTTCAGATTGTTGTACTGCCATAGCTCATAGGGCAACGCACCCTGCTCATTGTTGCGGGTAACTATTTCGGTAGGCGCACCGTAGCGCAGGTACATAAAACCCCTCGGTGTTTCAAAACCCATCTTTCCGTTGTTTGAAAACATCTTGTTCACCTGTTTCACCTTTTCGGAATATTCTTTCCAGGCTTTTTCAGGGTCTTTTTTGTTGATTGCTTCAAAATAGTTGTAGATATAGTACCTCATGTAGGTTTCATCGGGCTTGTTCAAAAAACCTTCAATGGCATGGCTACCAGAGATATCAGCAACCGGTAAAAGCATCTTCAGAATCGCATTTACCTGCGAAAGTGTATACTTCGCAACAAAGGTTTTGCTGAGGTCAACTATATTCACTTTCTCAAGCGATGAGTCGAGCGCAGCCTTCCTTGCGAATACTTCCTCTGGCTTTGTAGGCTTGGTATTCAACCTTTGGAAAAACAAACTTTTAGACGCGAGCGTTCGGTGGGTTTTGGTGCCCAGCGAAACGTTAAGGTAGTAATTGCCGGAGGCCAGATTACTGATGTCAAACTTGCCGGAAAAATAATTTGAAGTGCTGTCTTTGAGCGTATCTATTTTCATATACGACACAAGTGCATCATCATTAAGTTTTTTTGATAGAAAGACCGATTGCACCAAGGGGAAATCGGATGGACCAACCGTCCCGATCTGATAAAGTTCTGTATAATAGCTCAGCGAATTTCTGAAGTTATCAAAAAAGCTCTCGCACAGCGGTATGTACTGCTGTCCGTGTTTGCGGAACGGAGACTTTATATCAGCTGTAAAAAATGTATCGATAAACTCAGGACCACCATAAAAAACACTTACCGGCTGTGGCGGCACGGTAAAGGTATCGACTAAGGTAAGGTGATTACTGGTATCGTTTAAGTCAGTAAGCACAAGCTGCATCTTCAACTTGCCGGATATAATAAAATAGCGCTTCAACTCAAGGATATTCAGCATGGTAAGTTCATCGGCAGTTGCACGGGGCAGCGTCTGAAATACATAGTGATCGTCCTTTATCACCTTTCCTGAATCATTAGTGATCTCTACGTCCGTCTGTATCCTTGCAACAATTCCTTTACCGGCTATGGTATTGTAACGCACCGTCTTAGGATTAACCTGCCAGTAGGCTTCAACATAGGGGTTAATTTTCCCTTTAAAAAACGGGTCAGGAAGGTAAAAAACACTGTGACTTATTGCGGCTTCCAGCGCCAGCAAACGACCACAAAATATACTGAATAATATGAATAAGTATAGCTTTCGCTGCATTCCATTTTTTTTGCAAATTACGATAAACCCCACTTACTTACTTTTGCTCCAGTATTTTTAACCTTTTTATTCATTTTTGCCAGCGCCATGCAAGTAGTATCTTCCTTTATTCCCTTCCCCCCTATCGCTATAATGGCGAACATATTACAAGCCGACGGGCTTGTTTTAGACAAGTGCGAGCACTACGAAAAAATGAGCTTTAGAAACAAATATTGCATTTCTGGTGCCAACAACCCCAACCAGCTCTCTATCCCGCTCGTGAACGGCCGCAATCAACGCAACACAATGGCATCAATAGCAATAAGCAATACCGAAAAATGGCAGCAACAACATTGGCGCACCCTCACTTCCGTTTACCGGCAAACCCCATACTGGGAATATTATGAGCCATCGCTGGAGGATTTGTACACCCGGAAATTCGAATACCTCACAGAATTCAGTCTTGCTTCACTTAATTGGGTGGTTAAAATGCTCAAAGTAAAACTGAACATAACTGAGACAACCGAATACCTGTCGAACT
>CAILMA010000420.1 GCA_903835145.1 uncultured Bacteroidota bacterium | reverse complement strand
GCGCAAATGGCTGTTCGTCGTATCTTCAAATGCCGTGATGTAGGCAATATGGACTGGTATCTTGTTCTTCAATACCTGCCACTGGGTTTTGTGTTTTTCAATTATGGAGTCCAGCTTACCCCTCGTAAAATTTCGTTTTTCTATCCCCGCAAGTATATAGACAGCCATTTCCCGGGGTTGTTGCACCCTTATACAGCCAGAGCTCAGCGCGCGGTCGCGCTTGCCAAAGTCGCCCCTGTGCGGCGTATCATGCAGGTATATATCAAACGGGTTAGGCAGGTTAAATTTTACATAACCCAGCGCATTGTCATCTCCCGGCGACTGTTGGTAGTTATACCTCCGGTAGTTTTTGGCATTTACCACCGCAGCATTTACCAGCTTGCCATTCCGGTCATATACTTTCAGACCTTTTTTGGCCAGGTATTTCTTGCCGGTTTTTTCTATGCCGGGGAGCACATCTTGTTTTAGTATCGTTGGTGGTACTCCCCATCGCGGGTTTATCACTACATTGGCCATCGTCGCAAAGAGCGAGGGTGTTTGCCGCGCAGGCTTCCCTACCACTACACGCATATGCATAGAGTCGGCGCCATTCTGCCGCAAGAAAAGCTCCATAAGCGGCACATTTACGAGCACATAAAGGTTGCCGAATTTTTGCTGCATCCAGCGCACACGCTCCATATTAGCACCTACTACCTGCAGCAGGGTGTCCGTAGGCATGCTCAGTTTCTTTAGGGTAGTAGTATCGGCTTTGCCCGTTTGCCTCAGCCCGAAATAATATTGGTATGCCGAAAACAGCTGAGCAGTTTCATCGAGCGAATCGTTCGGTTCGGGCTTGTACCACGGCAACTCTTTTTGTATAATGTAAATTGAGTTCGCTACATCGTTAGTATCCGGTGTTTTTGTTACTACAACCTTCCCGATAGCGGCATTCAGGTTAGCGTCTGCAAGCAGGTCGTGATAGTGCTTAAACTCCCTCCGCAGCAAGGAGTAGGTAGGGAATGTACTTCTGAAATCGTTGAGTGAAAGATATTTTGTCCCCATATCCGCAAGCATTTTGGGGGCAGCCCAGCTGCTGTCATTTGCATGAAACCAGAGGGAGTCAGCTTTTCGGGGAACTATTACCCCTAAAAGCAAATCCTTCGCCACGGCAAGATAGCTGCGTGTAAGCATCGTGTCCAGTGCAAGTGCGTCGTTGGTGGTTGTTTCCTTACCGCCCATCTTACCCATGCGCTTTTTTAGCTCGGTGAGTTGGTACTTTTCCGGGTTTATCCCATCTTGCCACACGTCTTCCAGTTCCGCTATAAAATCACTGGCCGATTTCGTGGGCGTAAACGAACCCTGCATCCAGATGGGCAAGTATTCATTAAGCTGATAGGCAAGTTTTAAGTTATAATCTATATTGCCAATACCGGCTTTTTTCTGGGTATCAACGGCAGGGTAGAGCGTTTTTAGTCGCCCGCTAAACTCCTCCTCAGAGAAACTAAGCGGTTTGCCAAGCTTGTTTTTCTTAGCATGCGTGTTGCAGCCAGCAATAAAAACACCAATAATAAGTAGGTAAAAGAGTGGTACTTGTATATTTTTCAAGAATTCAGGTGTTTTGTTCATAATGCGCAGCAGTTGCCGCTTATCAATTTATAGTGCAAAAATTATACCAATAAGCGTTCATAAAGATAACTCAATTGCAGGGTCCCAAAAAACGCTGTCAAAATCCTGCACCTGGTCATCAACTACTTTTATCCCCTCTTGCTCCAGCAGCTGTTGCATGAGCTCAGGCGGAGCAAAATGATGTCTTCCCGTAAGTAACCCTACTCTGTTCACAACCCGGTGTGCCGGCACGTAGGGCAGCACGGTATGGCTGCCATTCATGGCATAGCCCACAAGGCGCGCCCCGCTCTTGGCTCCAAGGCATTTTGCTATAGCGCCATAGCTGGTGACCCTGCCATGAGGTATGCTCCTCACCACATCATAAATAGCCTCATAAATATTACTGTCGGCCCTTGGTACGTCGTTCATTGGCTTCACGTTCGTTTAGCAATTCTGTTCTGTACGGCTCTGTTACGTTTATATACTCATAGGGGCAGTTCAGGCAGCCATTACCGCAGCAATAGCCCCGCTCAGCGAGGTAAGAAGCGGTAAAAACAAGCCTGCCATCAGCCAGTATAGTATAATCTTTATGCTCCTTCAACTACTTCTGTTGGTTTCTGAAACCTGCCCGTCAGCACTATAGCAGTTACGGGTAACGAAAACGAAATAAAATAGATGGTTCGCCCTTCCGCCAGATGCATTTTTTCATAAAACGTCTGAATCGCCAGTGGGCCTGTTGCCAGCCCCTTACCATAAATATCAGCTAAGTTTTCATGAAGTGTACAATTCTGTTCCTTAACGGTTGCGAGCGTAAATTCGTATAATTCTATAGAATCGGTTTTCAGGTTAATGGTGGCACCCGGTTTCAGTATCTGCTGGTAGAGGTTAAGGAAACGGGGATGCGTAAGCCTGTTGGCT
>CAILMA010000419.1 GCA_903835145.1 uncultured Bacteroidota bacterium | reverse complement strand
GTGCCACTATCAGGTATATCGCATCTAATTTGTGTGGTGCTGATACTGCTACATCTCCTGTTACCATTTCTTCTTCTGCTACAGCAGGTACCATTTCCGGATTGCCAAATCTTTGTATCGGTCTTAACGACACATTGACTGACGCTACTACGGGCGGCTCATGGAGCAGCAGCGCCCCCGGTACGGCAACTGTTGACGCTGCATCTGGCATCGTAACGGGTGTTGCCGCAGGATCGGCAACCATTAGCTATAGCCTCACTTCAGGTTGTGGCATTTCTTATACTACTTACAGTGTCACTGTATTCGGCTCGCCAACTGCAGGTACCATTACTGGCTCATCTACAGTTTGTGTTGGCTCATCAGTTTTGTTGGCTGACGCTTCCGGCGGTGGGGTATGGAGCAGCGGCACCACGAGTGTGGCTACCGTCGATGTTTCCGGCAATGTTTGGGGTGCGTCCACCGGTGTTGCCACTATCAGCTATACAGTATCTAACTACTGCGGCACAGCTGTTGCTACCATATCAGAGACCGTTAACCCTGCAGCAAGTGCAGGTACCATTTCAGGTGCAACAAGTGTTTGTGCCGGTTCTTCAGTTACCTTGTCAGAAAGTGGCAGTGGCGGGTCCTGGACAACAAGCTCAACAACTATAGCAACCGTAACTTCTTCTGGGTCGGTATCCGGCGTTTCGGCGGGCAGTGTAACCATAAGCTATGGAGTAACTTCCGGTTGTGGAACTGCTTATGCTACTTATGCTTTTACCGTTAATCCGCTGCCCAATGCGGGTACAATTTCTGGTTCGTCCACTGTATGTACCGGTGCTTCTGTAAGCCTGACCGACGCCGCAGGCGGAGGTTCATGGAGCAGCACAACCATGAGTGTTGCAACCGTCGATGCATCGGGCAACGTGTATGGAGTAGGTGCTGGCTCAACGACAATAAATTACACGGTAACAAACAGTTGCGGTACAGCCATCGCAACACAGACCGAAACTGTAGATGTCGTACCCGTTGCTGGTACCATCACTGGTGCTTCAGCTGTGTGCGTTGGTGCAGGTATTACGCTTACTGACGCCACTGGCACGGCCGGCGGCACATGGAGCAGCAGCGATAATTCTTTGGCTACCGTTGATGCTTCAGGCAATACCTATGGCGCAGGTGCAGGCAGCGTTACCATAAGCTACACAGTCACCTCCACATGCGGCACATTCAGCGCTACCTATGCAATAACCGTTAATCCGCTTCCAAATGCTGGCAGTATTACAGGAGCGTCATCTGTTTGTACAGGTTCGTCCGCAACATTGACCGATGCAGCAACTGGCGGTGTATGGACCAGCACAGCAACATCAGTTGCTACTGTTGATGCCAGCGGAAATGTTTATGCTGCGTCAACCGGTTCTACGACTATTAATTACACCGTTACCAATAGCTGCGGAGTAGCTGTTGCTTCGCAATCTGTTACTGTCATCGCCTCGCCTGTCGCGGGTGCCATCACTGGCAGTTCGGTGGCTTGTGTTGGCGGTACACTCACGCTCACTGAGGCATCAACCGGTGGCTGTTGGAGTAGCAGTAACAACTCAATAGCGACTGTAGACGCAGGCGGCATCGTATATGGTGTTGCGACAGGCTCGGTTACCATTTCTTATACCATCACAAATAGTTGCGGTACCGATGCTGCAACACTTGATATTGCGGTTAATACTACACCGACTGTTACTCCTATTTCTGGTCTTTCATCAGTTTGTGCTGCTGATTCTATTACACTTACCGATGCATCAGCAGGCGGTACCTGGACCAGCAGCGCAGCAGCAGTCGCCACAGTAGGCAGCACAACAGGTGTTGTATACGGAGTGGCTGCTGGTACGGCAACTATAACTTATACCATTACAAACGCTTGTGGCTCAGCCGCTACTTTACACGGTATTACAGTAAACGCGTTGCCTTCTGCCGGCACTATTACGGGGCTTTCAAGTGTTTGCCCGCACAACACAATTGCACTTACCGATGCGGCGACAGGCGGTGTATGGACGAGCGGAACAACTGCCGTAGCAACGGTTACAGCCGGTGGCATTGCAACTGGAGTATCAGCTGGTACTGCCATCATTACCTATGCTGTTACAGGTATTTGCGGCACAGCATATGCCGCTTACATGATCACTGTTAATCCTGATCCTTTTGCAGGTGTTATTACTGGTGCAGACAGCGTTTGTATTGGTGCTACTACAACTTATTCTGATACTGTTGCCGGTGGTATGTGGCTAAGCGGTTCTACTTCAGTGGTCACTATAGATGCAAGTGGCATGGCCACAGGTGTTTCTGCCGATACCGTAAATATTATTTACTCCGTAACCAATGTTTGTGGCACTGTCGTAGCTGCTAAAAAGATAAAAGTTAACTCCCTGCTTGACCCGGGAACAATCACTGGCACCACTAAATTCTGCGCTGGTACACTTACCATACTTACTGCTTCAGTAGCAGGCAGCAACTGGTCATCGAGCAACGGCCACGCTACTGTTTCTACTGGTGGTGTTGTTACTGGTGTTACAGCTGGTATCGATACCATCTACCATAATTTTACCAATTCCTGCGGTACAGCTTCAGCGGTATTAATTGATACTATCGACGGGCACTTAACAGCGGGAATGCTTGGAACGGGAGATACTATTTGTGCCGGCGATTCTATGTCGCTCGGTGCACCACTTCCGGGTGGCGTCTGGAGGCTCACGAACAGCAATGCTTCTATTGATTCGGTGAATGTTCTACATGCAACTACGGCGGGCACAGATACGTTGGTTTATACGCTGGTTAATACCTGTGGTGTTTCCTCTGCAAGTGTTAAGGTGGTCATCAGGTCAGCATCTGAATGCGGAACTGCCGTTCTACCAGTAGTAGTTAACAGTCATGAATTGTCAGTTTATCCGAATCCAAACAATGGTACGTTCAATGTTAGTTTTTCATCTGTTGCTAATGAAACAGCAGTGCTCATCATCAACAACATGCTGGGTGAAAAAGTGAGTGAATTGACCATTCTTCCTAATAAAGACAATGAGGTTAGGCTGCATGTTTCTGCCGGAATTTATTTCGTTCAAGCTATTGTAAACGGCGAAAAAGTAACCCGTCGTATAGTGGTTGAATAAGCTGTTTTTGAATCCAAATATTAAGCCATCCTTCTTTCATAGGATGGCTTAATATTTTATTTGAAGAGGAATGAATCGTAGTACTTTGAGCCTTATTATCGTCAAAAAAATCAGTCGCTATGCGTTGGCTCTCGTTATTTACCGTCGTCTTTTGCCTTGCCGCGTGTTCAGGCCAAAATGGAGCTAAAATGCCGCCAGCAGACAGCCTTAAAGTCAGTCCGCCCAACCTTGACTCCACAAAGCCCACTGTCCTCCATTTTAAGAATATTGAAGGTGAGTTAGGTTCCAGTTCCGGCTCGATAGAAATAGGTGAAATCATTGCTTTTGTGTCAGGTAGGTTTAGTAGTGCTGATAGGGTGGACACTGCATATGTCATTAAAACAAAGCAGGGCGAAGGTAATCCTGTAGAGGATGGTAAGCCGGACGGATACACAATCAGGTTCACGGGCAGCAACAAGGCTATCGACATTGGTTGCTGCGACGCCCGGCTCATCAAAGAGGGCGATTTAAACAATGACGGACGCGACGAACTTTCGTGCTTTCAGTACCCCGAAAATGGCTGTACCACTTCCTTCCGCACGTTCACTTTCGCCGGGGACAAATGGAAAGACCTTATTGAAATGTTCCTGGTGCCATCAGCCTGCGAACCCGTAAGCGACTCTGAACTGCAAAGCAAAGTATTTGCAGACGGTGGCGTTATTTATTACATGGATATGGTGGACACAACGATCAACGACAAAGACCTATTTTACCCGGTAAAGACAAGAGCAGAACTTCACTAAGCAAGGACCAACGAAAAACAAAAAAAGCACCGGAGTTTCCGGTGCTTGAGTAGAAAAAGTATACGACATTTTAGACGCCAAACTGAGTTAAGTGGTGATCAAGATGCTTATAAAACATGTTGTTCCACTCGATCGAGTTCAGATTGCCAAATGAAAGAGATTCTTTATTGTCAAAACTGGTTTCACCCATTTGCTGGGTTTTAGTGATATAGCCAATTAGCCTCTCCTTTTCATCATCAAAGTTCTTTTCGTCTACCATTATGAAGGCAGGTGCGGTCTGAGAGTTGCGCTTGTAGGGCACCTCGCCTGTTACGAGTTTTTTAATAAATGTTTTCAGCACAAATCTCATTATTGGGTTCGGCTTTGTGTGTTTATTTTCATAAGCCATTTCATACGTTACATTACAGTGGGCCAGCATTTGGGCCACGTTCATTTTGCCCCACTTCGCTGCAGTAGTGGGTTGCAATTGATTTATTCTCTGTATTACCTTATCTGAAACTTCGCGACTAAAAATATTGGGTAGTGCCATTTGTCTTGTTTTTACTATGAATTTGACCAACCCAAAGATGAGTCATTTTAAAATGGATACAAAGCGTGATGCATCGATGCTTGAAAACTTACTCGCGATCTTCACTTTTGCCTTGGTAGGTAGAATATCATTTTATCTTCATTTGTGCAAAGTAAGGATGCTCCGGGTTCACAATTAGCTCCTGACGCAACGGGTGAATCAAAACGTCCATATCTTCGAGCGGAATACAGCCAAGCAACGGTTCTGCGTCACCGGGCAGAATCATTGCATTGCAAATTGTTCTTCTGTTTTTGAACTTTAGTTCAACCGATGATACAACATTACATTCCAAAAAATGCCCGTCAGCAAGCTGAGCCTTCCTTTTTTCAATAATCGGAAACTGCAATTGCTCCTGTATGCTTTCATTAATACAAAGCAAGTCAGCACCAGTATCTACTCTAATGTTCACCGGCATCCGCCTTATCTCTTCCTCACCTATATAAAAACGCCGCGCACAGGCCAGATCGTCTCCGTTTATAAGTTCTATATCCGCATAAATCGCACCCATCGAAACCAATTGTTTGTATTGCAAATGTAGGGTGTTTATTTTGAATCCAATATTAAAAAGCGCCTTGGCATCCTCTGAAGATTACTGCCCAAAATATTTTCCAGATTAAATTTTATACCTAAATTTGTTATGTATAATAACAGCGTGTGGAACCTAACCCGGTGATAAAAGGTAGCCTGACTACAATAATACTAAAACTGCTGGATGAAAACACCAGGATGTATGGCTATGAGATGACCCGCGCAGTGCGGGAGGTGACCATGAACAAAATGGACATTACCGAAGCAGCTCTTTATCCTGCTCTTCACAAGCTTGTGGATGAAGGATTTTTGGAAACAACGAGTGAAATTGTAGAGGGTAGGCTCAGAAAATATTACGCGCTTACGCAAAAGGGAAAGACCGAATCGGGATACAAAATCAGTGCGCTGAAAGAAGCTATCGCT
>CAILMA010000418.1 GCA_903835145.1 uncultured Bacteroidota bacterium | reverse complement strand
TGCCAAGCATGTCGCTGCTAAACGCACGTAATGCTGTTGTTGACCTGAGCAACTCATTGTTTACGCCGAACATTGGCGCAGCCTTGAGTGTGGTAATCAATGTTGCTTCACCCCCTACCCTCGGGCTTTCAATGTATTGCAGCAAATCGGGGAACAGCTGATAGGCGCTGATCGCAACACCAAGCACCGCCAGCCCAACAGTTTTTAAGCCAAACAAAACGAACTTACCCCACTCACCGGGACGGACATCATTGTAGCGAACAGGGATGTAAGCTGCAAGCAAAAAAGTATAAGGGAACAAAAGGAACGGCTGCAAGAAACTGAGCGCCATAATACCTAAAATAAACCATAGGATTTTGCCCCTGTTCAGCCACCGTTCGAAACCATAAAGTATTATTGCCAGATACAAAGCTTCAACAGAAAATACCGTCCAGCAGCCCCCTAAAATAATGTAGCCACAAAAAGCAAAGGAGAATGCGCCAACATACGATGCGAACTTACCGAGTTTTACTTCCTGTAAATATTTAAAAAACACAAAGCCACCCAGGGTAATCTTGATGATTTCAACGAAAGCTAATTCGTAAGGTAAATTCTCCTTACTCATTAACATCAGTGTATTTGAAAAGAAATCGCCGAGCCAAAACGGGAAAAGATTTTGCCCCATACCCTGCGAAAACGTCCAGGTAGGTACTCCGTTTGTCTTGATGTAGTCAGTAAAATGGGCAAGCCAGGGGTAGTAAATATTGATAGAATCGCTGCCAATATCTTTATAGAGGTAAACCTTCTCAAGCGTAACGAATTCTCTAAAAATAAAAAGGCAACAAAGCAAAATAGCACCTGCTACCGCCCACGACTCCTTGCCCTGCACCAACTTAAATAAACCATCAACAGCAGATGGGGCGGCAGACGCCTGTGGCGTTTGGGCGGTACGAGCAGCGCCGGCGTCGGATCCACTCATCTGGACTTCCGGCGCCGATTTCTTTTCAGGATTTGATATATTTTGATTTGGTTTGCTTTTATTTGGTTTTGCCATATTGCAAAGTAAAAATGTTTTTCAGAAGCATCAAAACATTACACATTATTAATTGCTTAGCGGAACACTGCCACGCCTTCCGCGCCGCATTGGGAGGCTGGAAATCGAATTGCAACTTTCGAAGATTCCGACTCTCTTATTTCGCTGATTTATCTTTTGCAGGTGCGCCACCTTGTATCAGTTTCAAGAGGTCTTCAGTAGAGCTCACTTTTTCGCCCTCCTTATTACCATCTTCAATGGCCTTTTTTGCCCATATTTCTGCATCCTTCATTTTACCCGCTTTATATAACACAGCGGCATAAGTATCTTCATATGCGTATTTAGGCTCTTTCTTCACTACTTCCTTCATCCACTTGGCACCCGAGGCAAGTTGTGCTTTGTCAGTACAGTTTACATACATCCACCAGGCTATAGAATTAATGTACGCGGCATTTTCAAAGCCCTTTTTATCAACATAGTTCTGGAAAACTTTGGTGAGTTTAGAAAAGTCCTTGACCTCCTGATAGTAAGAGATTTCAAAGCCAATCCTGGTCATTTCTTTCTCTTCGTCCACATATTTGTCCACCAGCTTCAGCACATCGGCCAGTGCCTTTTCCGATTTTTCTTTCTCTGCTTTTTTTAACTTGCCATTCAATAAATAATTGACCGTATTACTTACTCCCTTTGGTCCAAATAGTTTGCGATACTTATCCACATTGGCAAGGAAAAATTGCTCATACTTGTCGTTAAGCCTGCATTGGCTCATTACCGCCCAGTTCACTTCAGAGAGCAGGTCAGTTTGCTTATCAAGGTAAGCAACCACTTCTTCTTCTTTGGGAATTTCCCTTTTACCATTGCCGGCAAACATTTTTTTGTAAAACGCGGGATAATCTATATCAAGCGATTGACTATAGCCGGTAGCAATAGTTTGTTTGCTTTTATCCATGGCATTGGCCAATTCTTTTTTGAACTCATCTGTTTTTTGATAGCCGAGTGACTGGTAAACAAATTCACCATCGGGATTAAAGAACATAAACGTCGGGAACATATTTATGTGGTACTTCATGGCAAGCGTGGCTCCCTCACCTTTTTCCATATCCATCTTTACTGCAACAAATTTCCCATTCATCGTAGCCACTATAGCAGGATCAATCATTGTTTCTTTGTCCATCACCTTGCACCAGCCACACCAGTCGGTGTAGCAATCCATAAAAATATACTTGTGCTCCGCTTTTGCCTTTGCCTTTATTTCAGCCCAGGTTTTATTGTAATAATTGATTTCTTCTGCAACTACTGCTGAAGCTGTAGCCAGCGCAAACAAAAGAACGGCAAAGAACTTTTTCATAAAATAAAGATTTTGAAATTTAAAAACAGTTTCGCTTCCATTGTAAAATTAGGCAACAACAATGAATTCTAAAAGCAGATAATACTTTACTGTTTGTTAGTCGGCTGTATTAAGTCCCAAAAATTTCCATATGTGTCCTGAAAAACACAAACTATACCCCACTCTTCAACAGTGCGTTCCCGAACAATCTTCACATCCTGCAGCAACAGATTATTGTAGTCTCCTTCAAAATCATCGCTGTGCAAAAACAGAAAAACCCGCCCTCCGGTCTGATTTCCAATCCTGCTTTGTTGCAGCTCATTAGCGGCGCGCGCAAGTAATATCTTACATCCTTTAGCACCGGGTGGAGCCACAACAACCCACCGTTTACCACCGCCCATGTCGGTATCTTCCAAAAGCTCAAAACGGAGTTTTTGCGTGTAATAAGCTATTGCCTGGTCATATTCATCAATAACCAGTGACAGGAGCGCAAGATGTTGCATATCAGTTTCCTTTAATTTTATTCTATTTGAGAAGACACAAAGCTATAAAGTCAGCTTCATAGGTTCCGGTATTTTTTACGGGAAGCAATATACCTAAATGACTATTACAATCTAAAAAATCATTCGATACCTACGGCAAGGGCGAAAGTAGGGAATACACAGCCGAGTCAAGAAATTGCCCCCTGAAATAATAATTCTCGCGAAAGTAGGCCTCGCGCACAAACCCATTGCGCTCCAGCACCCGCACAGATGAACAGTTGGCAGGATGCACATGTGCCTCAATAGAGTGTAACTTCATAACGGAAAAACCATACTTCAACACGGACTGAACGGCTTCCGTCATGATACCCATACCCTGCCAGTCGGGGTGCAGCACATAGCCAAGTTCAGCGCGGCAATTGTCTTTCTGAACATTCCAAAAACAGATGTTGCCTATTATTTTCGGACTCCCTTTTTGCACTATAGCCCATGTTATGCCCTCATTCGTTTCCAAAATTTTATTTACCATATTTATAAACTCGATAGCCTCAACGACCGATTTTGCAGGCTCACGGTCTATAAATTTCAACACTTCTGGGTCCGCACGCAAAAAGAACATTTCTGGCGCATCGTCAACTGTCAACTTTCGGAGCATCAGTCGCTCTGTAGTAAGCACAGGAAATGGGGTGAAGTTTAGTTGAAGCATGGTAGATATGTGTTATCGGCCTAAAGGTATTAAGCAAAAATAAGCGGTTCGGACAAACGTTTCTTATTCTTTAAAATTAGCTCTTTCCGAAACCTGATCCAACCTAATATTAGTAACTGAATGGATACCTTTAGCAATACTGCAATGATCAGATAAAATAAATCAATTTTGCAATTCTATTTTCCCCGGTTACCTTCGGTATTAACTAATGAGCATACAATGACATCTATTTCAAAGGAGCAAAAATATTTAACACTGATTAATGTTTTCACCGTTGAGCCAGCTAACCAAAAACGGCTTGTCGAATTGCTGACCTCGGCAACGCAAGGTACGGTGCAAAATATTACAGGTTTTATTTCGTCCAGCCTACATCGGAGTCTCGATGGTACAAAAGTGACCATGTATGCGCAATGGCGAAGCATCGAAGACTATCAAAACATGCGCAACAACGCTACTGCTTCCCCCTTTTTACAAGAGGCACTCACATTTGCAACCTTTGACCCGGGGATGTATGAAGTAGTAGAAACGTTCTTGCCTGCAGTACCAATGTCTGAGGATTAATAATCAAAGCAAGTCACATTGACGCCGCATACTCAATATGGTAGGACAATATCGCTATCTATTGGGTACTGTTTTTTATTTCGTATTGTAATTCCACCGTCCCATTTTTATATGCTTTTACGTCTTTGAGATGTAGATTTAACTCCTGCAAAATATTACTAAAAAATGGCTTCCCCTCACCCAAAACTATCGGGAGAATGGACTGCCTGATTTCATCTGCCAGCTTTAAACGAATCATTTCACTTGCTATAGTTGGGCCACCAGCCACCCAAATATTTTTGTATTTCGGCTTAAGGTGCTTATTAATAAGTTCATCTAAATCTCCAGAGTAAAATTCGACATTCGGCCTTATAATAGGTAACTTTCTGTGCGTCAAAACAACAGTCGGAATATCCCCGTAAGCCCAACCATATTGCTCGGAAAGCGCAAGTGCGAGTTCATATGTTTTGGAACCCATAACGTAACAATCTATCGTTTTTAAGAATGCTGCGATATCCTGTTCTGATAGTGCGATCCCAGCTTCGTAATGGTCTGCTGTATTAAACCATGAAATACTGTTGTCAAATTTTGCAATAAATCCATC
>CAILMA010000417.1 GCA_903835145.1 uncultured Bacteroidota bacterium | reverse complement strand
GGCTTTTGAAGTTTTAAAATTTACATCGCTTAATGAAAGGTATTTTGCCAAAGCCAATGCAGTGATGGTTTTGCTAAATTCAGAGGGTTGCAATTTGAAGCCACCAATATCTAACCAAGCATTAGCCCCATTCACAGTTTTAGCTACCAATGCTACAACCGGTTGCACAGCTACTATGTCTGGCAGTACTACACTTTCTATTGCGCCAGTGCCTACTACATATACACTCACTGGCGGTAGCGGTTGCGCTTCTGCTGGTATAGTTATTGGCCTGTCTGGCTCACAATCTGGTGTTACTTATCAGTTGTTCAACGGCAGTACCGGTGGTGCAACGGTATCAGGCACGGGTTCTGCTATCAGCTTCGGTACTATCAGTGTTGCTGGTACATATACTATTATCGGTACTAACGGCACGGGCTGTACTACTACTATGTCTGGTTCATCGGTTATAGCTCCTGCACCTGCTACGTTCGTAGTAACGGGCGGTAATGGCTGCAGCGCAGCTGGCGTCGATGTTGGCTTATTTGGCTCTACTTCAGGCGTTACTTACCAGTTATACAATGGCGCTTCTACTGTCGGTTCATCTGTTATAGGCACAGGCTCTGCGCTCGACTTCGGTACACAAACCGCTGCTGGCAACTATGCTATATTGGCTACATTATCTGGTTGTTCTATCACTTTGGCCGGAGATACAGTTTACAATACACCGTCCATTACACTCGGTGCTAACCCATCTGTGTGTCAGCCTACAACATCTGCCACTATCACCTACTCTGGTGCAAGCGGTTCACCTACTACTTACAGCATCACGTACAGTTCCGCTGCCCTTACCGATGGTTTCACTAACGTTGCTGGTGCTACCTTAACCGGTGGTTCTATTAATCTGGTTATTCCAACTGGCGCTGCAAATACTTATACGGGTACACTCTCAGTATCTAATGGCTATTGCACAAGCGGTACCTATGCATTCAGTGTAACGGTATTTGCACATCCTACCGCATCTATTACATCTGCTACTGCACCTTGCGCAGGCGATTCTGCTACCATTGTGTTTGCAGGTACCTCCGGTGCATCAGTTGCTTATAGTATAGATGGTGGTGCTCCGGTTACAGGTGCGCTTACCGGCGGCACGTACACAATAAGTGCAGGTGTTATTTCCGGTACACACACTTATGAGCTGCTCACTGCTTACAACATCGTTTGTTCTACTACAATCGACTCTACCGTAACGCTCACACCAAACCCAATGACATGGGTAGGTGGTACTACAGGCTCTGAGTCCGATTGGAATACAGCAAGCAACTGGTCCTGCGGATTCGTACCAACAACATCATATAATGTCATAATTCCTTCTGGTACTGCCACTCGCCGGTTATCGCTGCATCCTCATCCGGGTCAGCAAAAAGCCTTACAATAGCTTCTGGTGCTGTTGTTACAATTGGTGCAGCATCAGTACTTAACGTTCATGGTACATTGTCTAATAATGGTACAGTTTCTGGTACCGGTACTTTAAGCATGAACGGTACTGCTCCTCAGTTGGTGTCCGGCATTGGTACGGTTACTAATTTCGACTTAAACAATGCCACAGGTGCTTCGCTTGATACTGTATCACGTCTAACTGTCGGAAATACATTATCTGTAACATCTGGTACCCTGTATACGCTGGATAGCGTCGTATTGAATTCTGATTCTACCATCACTGCTCGTGTAGCTTCATTGCCTTCTTCCGGTTCTGTAATCACAGGTAATGTAAGAGTAATGCAGTACATAGGCTGGGGTCGTCGCGCTTACCGCTTCTGGGCTCATCCGTTCAGCAACTACATTCCACTTAGCCAAATCGAAAATTACATCGACGTAACTGGCCCTGGTGGCGCATCGAATGGATTTACCACAACCACTTCTAATGCATCTTCTGCATTCCGTTACAACCCATATGTTGGTAATTCTGCTAATCCTTCTGATCCGGGTTGGAGGCAGTTTGCAAGCGCTTACACTACAATTGACAGCAACAGGTTTAAGAAATATCAGGGTATCCGTATATTCTATCGTGGTTCTAAGGGCGAAGGCCTCGGTTATGGTCCTTACGTTGTAATTGACCCAACTGTGATAGGCATGTGGGGGCCTCTTAACCAGGGTAACCAAAACGTTTACCTCTGCAAGGGCACTGGCGCTAATCAGGATTACAACATGGTGGGTAACCCTTATCCATCAGCTGTTGATATCGGTACCGTGGTTTACAACGCTAAGGCTGCTGGTCGCATCACTGGTACAGGTTTCTACTTGTGGAATCCATACCTCGGTACTGCTGGTCAGTTCCAGGTATTCCCAATAGGTGTTGGTGCGCCAAGTCCTTATTACTTACAGGCTCAGAATTGCTTCCAGGTACGTGCAGCTGCAGATTCTGTTCAGCTGAATTTCACAGAGGCTAACAAATCGGCAACTGCTACTTCTAACCTGTTGAAAACAATTCCAGAGTACATTTCGCTTGTTGTTTATGATGCTAACTACCATCCTTACGATATGACTTATGTGAAGTTCAATGACAATGCTACTAACGAAGAAGACAACGATTACGATGCTGCCAAACCAAGCGGTGCTGCTGACGTTAACTTCTACAGCTTGTCATCTGATAGCCACAAACTGTCAATAGATGCCCGTCCTTACAAAGCTGAATCTGTTGTGCCACTCGGTTTCACCAGCAGTTATGCTCAGGAATACATCATCAAATCAGAAGGAATGGCAGTGCCTAACGGCGGCAAAGTTTACCTGCATGATAAACTCCTGAAACAATATGTATTGTTGCAGCAGGGTACAGAGTACAGGTTCAACGTTACAGCTGACAACAACACTCAGGGCGAGAACAGGTTCGAATTGAGCGTTGCTCCTGCCGACGTAGTTGCTGCTCAGAATAAAGGCCTACAGGTTACTATGATGCCTAACCCTGCTACCGACGAAGTGAAGATCAATTTCACATCTGGTACCAAGGACATGGTGAGCATCAGAGTACTTGATTTATCTGGTATCAGCATCTATAATGATAACCTTGGCATGAAGCAGAATGGCAGCGTAAGCGTTCCACTCGGCAACTTCGCATCAGGCGTCTACATGGTAGAGCTTACTCAGGGCAATCAGAAGGTTGTTCAGAGATTGATAAAAGAATAAACTGTTTAACAAATATTAATCAAAAATGGCTGCCCCGAAAAGGCAGCCATTTTTGATTTTGGCCTTTTGCTGATACAATCCCCAGGATAGACGGTCCGCCTTCGTTGCGTTCGAAAACGCTACATCCGCTACCTACCTGGACGCTCTCGTCCCGATTTGCAATTGGGATGCCCCGGCATAGCGGTGCAACGCCGGTAAAAAAAACAACCATGTAGGGGTTCAATCGCTCAGCCGGGCCACCGCCCCGGGATAAACCGCGCTACCCACATCCATAAAAAAAGCGGCCCGCCGGGGCCGCTATATAAATCTGTTTACTAAACGATCTTTACTCAAATATTGGGCTGTAGGATGAAAATGCCCCAGTTACTCTCTTTGAGCCGTTAGTGTTGCTCAGGTACATGGTAAACGTACCACCAATGTAATTATATCCATTGGCATCAACCTGCACCGCCGCACTGTCAATACTATAGGTCTGTCCATTCTGGAAATACTCCACCAGCTGATTGCCGGGAGTGTTGGTGCCAGATTGTGTAAACAAACCTTTCCCCAGATAACTACCATACGCATTCAGGTTCATGCTATATTGTTTGTGGCTCGATGTATTGAACGCATTGATGATCAATTGCGATGAACTTGAGGTTTTTTGCATCGTAACCGTTACAACATCTTCGCTCGATACAGGGCTTGTACTTTTCATCGTCAAATCATAGCCATCATCAAGTATCGTCAGCGTGTTCGGAAAAGAGTTGCTGTTATCCGTTTTTGTGCAGCTACTAATAAATAAACCGCATATCAATGCTATATAAATAGGCTTTTTCATACCAAAAAATGTTTTGAAAAGTAAAGATACAATTGCATTTCTCTTATGCAAATAATGAGCAAACATTCCGCCATTTGTTGCTCAACCAGCATGCACAAAAACAAATTATTTATTATATTATTCTGTGGCGTTAAAAAGACACTGCTTGAATATTAGCGCCTACTTTTAAGCACCTTCTTAAAAACCGATTTTGACCAGCAGTAGGTGCAAAAGATTTTTACAGGTAAAATTTGTCATTCAAAAGAACAATTCTACCTTTGAAAAGTTGATTATGAATTTTTGTATTTAAAGGTATAATCATTGAATTTATAAAGTAATATATTTTATGAGCTAGCAGATAAATTATTTGGAATGAAAACAGAAAAAGCAGCTGCGAACCTTAAAGAAGGGCAGGATTTTTTAGCAGCGAACAAGCTGAAACCGGGCGTAACTGAGTTGCCAAGCGGTTTGCAATACGAAGTGATAACTGAGGGCACTGGCCCTAAACCATCCGCCACAAGCATGGTGAATTGCCATTATCATGGTACCATGATCAACGGGACTATTTTTGATAGCTCGGTGCAGCGCGGTAAGCCAGCATCGTTCCCACTCAACCAAGTGATAAAGGGCTGGACTGAAGGCCTGCAATTGATGGCTACGGGCAGCAAGTGGCGTTTCTTTATTCCTCCGCACCTTGGCTACGGCGACCGCCAGGTAGGTGCGACAATAGGGCCAAACTCTACACTTATATTTGAAGTGGAATTGCTCGGCGTGAACTAAAATTGCTCAAATAATGACATAAAAAAACCGGAAGAAAGCAAATGCATTCTTCCGGTTTTTTATTTGTTTTATGTTTTGGGTACTGTTGATACTCAGATATTACAAGCCAGTTTTTACGTGGGCTATGTCTTTTATGCGTTTTTCGGCCATGCGCATAGCTGCAAGTTGATTGTGTATTTTTTCTTTTTCAGCCAGTTCAAAGTTTTCGAGGGTACGGCCATAGATTTTATCTACAATGGCAATAGCCCTTGTGCGATTGTAGCCTTCTCTTTCTACGCTTATGTTTATGATACCGCCGGCGTTAATAAGAAAGTCGGGTACGTAAGTGATGCCTTTTTCAATCAGCATAGGTCCGTGCACGTTTTCATCGGCAAGCTGGTTATTGGCTGCGCCGGCTATCACCGCACATTTCATTTTGGTGATGCTCTCTGTATTCACTGAGGCGCCAAGAGCGCAAGGTGCATAGATATCAAAGTCGTGACTAAATATATCGTTATTGTTGATGACTTCAACACTGCTGTGTTTAGCGGTAACGAGTTTTATGTTGTTCTCGTTGATGTCGCTGAGCAATACCTTTCCACCTTCTTCTATAATATGATCTATAAGCGTGCGGCCTACGTTACCAGCGCCCTGCACGAGTACTTTTTTGCCTGCGAGGCTATCGCTGCCATATACTTTTTTACAAGCGGCCTTCATACCCACATACACGCCATAAGCTGTTACCGGCGAAGGGTCGCCGCTACCGCCCAGGTATTCCGGAACTCCGGTTACGTGCTTGGTTTCCATGCTTATATACTCCATGTCTTTTGAAGAAGTGTTCACGTCTTCGGCAGTGATGTACTTGCCACCGAGGTTATCAACAAAGCGGCCATACCTGCGCCAGTAAGCTTCGTTTTTCAGTTTTGAGGCGTCGCCTATCAATACTGCTTTTCCCCCACCCAGATTAAGACCGCTGATGGCCGACTTGTAGGTCATGCCGCGGCTAAGGCGAAGCGCATCAATAATGGCTTCGTCATGGCTGTTATAGTTCCACAAACGGGTACCACCAAGTGACGGCCCGAGTGTTGTATTGTGTATGGCAATAATTGCGTTGAGGCCGGTATGTGGATCGGTGCAGAACATCACCTGCTCATGACCCATACTTTGCATTAATTCTAATACTGATGGCTGCATAATTTATGTTTAAGGAACGCAAACCTAATTAATTTTGTTTGGAATATTAAGTGCGTTCGTGAGAAAAGAAACGTTTGTGAAAAAAGTTAATCGGGTGATAGAAAAAACATTTTTTTTTGATGTAACGGAATATTGGCGCGGAACCTGAATGTGTTCATTTATTGCTGCAACGAAGTTCATAAATCTTGTACCTTCAAACAGAAAGTTGTTTTTATTTTATGCGTATTTTACTGGCTAAGTATACTATTGGATATTTTTTAACTAACGGTGTCGGT